>NZ_QSDP01000031.1:0-59585 GCF_003463685.1 Parabacteroides sp. AM58-2XD | reverse complement strand
TCGAAGGATTGCATGTGGAAGGAGTAGATGCTGCCATGTTCCTGCGTCGGACGGAATCTTATGTGGTAGCTTTGCAGCAGTTGGGCCGTTGCCTGAAAGCCGGTTCGGATCGTCATCCGGTAGTACTTGATTTTGTCAATAACCTTTCGGGGCGTTCTGTTTATGAGGCTATGTCAAGGGAGTTGGCTTATCATCCGGCGATCCGTGCCCCAAAGAGCTTTAAAGGCTTTATGGAGTTTGAGGTTACGGGGTTCCTGTCCGATATCCGTGCCCAGGTGGATGATATGCTGGCGGAGTTGGATGCATGGCTTGTGATGTATGAACGTTTGATCGAATATAAGGAGCGTGAAGGACGCTGGCCGCAGGCAGCCGAAGGGAAGCTGGGAAACTGGTGCAACACCCAGCGGATTGCCCGGAAGAAAGGGACGTTATCGGAAGATTACATCTCGCAGCTGGACCGGGTCGGTTTCGAATGGGAGGTACAGGACAGTCGTTGGATGAACTGCTTTGAAGAGCTGAAAGCATTTATGGTCGTAGAACACCGTTGTCCCAAACGCGGCGAAAACAAACTGAATACCTGGTGCAATACCCAACGCCAGGCACGAAAGAAAGGTCTCCTTTCCAATGAAAGAATCCGGTTGCTCGATTCGATCGGCTTCTGGTGGGAGCAGGATCTGGATTCGCTTTGGACGGAGAACTGGCAGCAGGTACTTGCCTACTACAAAAAACACAACCGCTGGCCCAAAAGCAACGAAGGCAAAGCCGGCAGCTGGTGTAACACCCAGCGTAAGAACCGGAAACAAGGTTTACTTTCGGCTGAACGCATCGCCCGGATGGATGCCGAAGGTTTTATCTGGACTATCGATGATGTCTGGATGGAAAACTATGAAAAACTACAACAATTCTTCTCTGAAAACAACCGCTGGCCAACCGCCCGTGAGAACAAACTCGGCAGTTGGTGTTTCGTACAGCGCAGAGCCTTGAAAAAAGGCGAACTCTCTTCTGATCGTAAGGATCTGCTGGATAAGATTTCTTTCCCCTGGAGTTTGAGGTAAATTTCCAATAATACTTTCCTATTAGTCAATGGCGACATCCTGCCATTCCCCTTTCACCAATTCACGGGTAGATTTAAACCCGATCTCTTTCAGCAATTTGAATGCCTTTTCCCGTCCGTCGTTTACCAGATAAGGATAATGGCAGTCGGAATTAACCATCACGGGGATGTTCATCTCTTTCAGTAATCCGAGATACTCTTTCCGGGGAAATAGCTGTTGCTTCTTTTCCAGATTTTTGGTGTTTATTTCAACCATCAATCCTTTTTCGGCTATCAGGTCGAGGGTCGCTATGAACGGTTCCTGATACCAGGTTGCGTCAAAAGAGAAACCTTCGCATTTGTGCCCGTTCATATATATTTTATCCATATGGCCGACAATATCGATACCTCCGGCTTCTATCATTTTCAGTGTCGAATCATAATAACGGGTTACCAACTTGCGGATATCTCCTTCAAAATAACGTTCCACCGATGCTTTATAATCAGCGAAGGAACCGTCGATACAGACCATATTCTCTTCACTCAGATGTTCCGAGATAGGAAGGAAATGGATGGAGCCGATGCGGTAATCCAGCGGAAGTTTCTGGAAATAGGGGACGGATGGGTTGTAGGTTTCATCCAGATAATCAATTTCCAGGGCTGTATATATTTCTAACCGGTCGCTGTATTTCTTTTTCAGCCGGTCTATTTCAGCCAGGTATTCGGGCATGTCTCTTTCGACATGTTCCAGAAGGTCTCGAAGGGCAGGGGGGAGTGTGATGAAAATCCATACGCCCGGAAGCCATGGGATATAGCGAACTTTACAAAGTCTTCAGGCGTACTGCGCCCGTCACAGAATGTACAATGACTGTGATAATTACTAAGTTGCATAAATATTCTATTGTCGATTGTTTTAGGAATACAAAGATAGAAAATCTTTCTGAACATATTGGCCGGGACTGTTGTTTAATAGTTGAGAGATTGTTAAACAGGTGATAATTTATAAGAGATATGAACAGACGAGAAAGATTGGAACTGGAGGTTTCGAATATCCAGTCGAAGATAGATAATGCTCCGAAAGATATTCCTTCCCATATTTTAGATTCGTGGAGGAAAGATATAGTCAGTCTGGAGTTTGAGTTGAACAACCTTATCGATGGCGAGGAAGATAATAATTACTGATAGGCATATTTATAGGTTAATAGATTGTTTTAGGAAGAAAAGAAGCGGCAACATCGGGATGTTTCGCTTCTTTTTTTATTGTGCTTGAGTGGCAAACTCAAGCAGTTTTACGATATCATTTACTTGGTTCAGGCTGATTTTCTGGTCTTTTATGAAAGATGAAATTGATTCGGACTGTTCTTTGGGGAAGAGTTTCAGGAATGATTTTGCATTTGTGAATTTCTTCCTCTTTTGATTCTGTAAAAGATAATAGGTGTTTTCCGGATTATATTTATAGACGTAATTGTCGGTGCTGCCCATCTTCTGTTGCCGGGTCTGGTTGGCATCGATGGCCTGGACCGAGCCTTGTGTCGCAATACCGAATGCTCCTTTTTTCGCGAAAGGAACTGCTTTGGTTTTATAGTCGACCAGCAGAACGGTATTATTGACTGGGATATATTCCAGGAAACGGTTTAAATGCGGAATGAATTTGCGGTTGTCGATGTAAATGGTGTCTATGTTGCTGTTATTATCCATCGTCATGTCTTCTCCGTTGTTCAGGAAATGGAGTTCCTGGTAGACACAATTATAATTGAATTTTGTTTGATTGAAACGTTTGTTTTTTAATAACGCTTTACCGTCTGTAAATGAATCGAACAGATACTCTTTATTAGAGGGTGTTGTTTCCTGTGCTTCCAGGTTGAAACAACAGCAAAAAATAAGGCATATTAGTGGTAATGACTTCATTGTGGTTTGATTTTAAATGTTTTGACTAGCTGTTGTTAAAAACAGCGGAAAACGAGATATGCTTTCCGCTGTTATAGACTTCTATAAAATAGAAGAATGCTTATTTGATGACATTCAGCTCTTTACCAACTTTGATAAATGCTGCAATGGCTTTATCCAGATGTTCTTTTTCGTGGCCGGCAGACAACTGAACGCGGATACGGGCCTGGTCTTTCGGAACTACCGGATAGTAGAATCCTGTTACATAAATGCCTTCTTCCTGCATTTTTGCAGCAAAGTCCTGAGACAACTTGGCATCATACAACATCACGGCGCAGATTGCAGACTGTGTCGGTTTGATATCGAAACCGGCAGCCAGCATCTTATCGCGGAAGTAAGAAACGTTGTTCATCAGCTTAGTATGCAGTGCGTCGCTTTCTTCCAGAATCTTGAACATTTCCAGACTAGCTCCGACGATAGCTGGTGCTACTGAGTTAGAGAACAAATAAGGACGTGAACGCTGGCGGAGCATGTCGATAATTTCTTTTTTACCTGTAGTGAAACCACCCATAGCGCCACCGAATGCTTTACCTAATGTACCTGTGAAAATATCTATTTTTCCATATACATTATATTGTTCTGCCACACCGTGACCTGTCGGACCGGCTACACCGGCTGAGTGAGATTCGTCGACCATGACCAGTGCATCATATTTTTCTGCCAGTTCGCAGATCTTGTCCATCGGGGCAACGTTACCGTCCATAGAGAAGACACCGTCTGTGGCGATGATGCGATGACGCTGTGCCTGAGCTTCCTGCAAGCAACGTTCCAGGTCAGCCATATCTGCGTTGGCGTAGCGATAACGTTTTGCTTTACACAAACGTACACCGTCAATGATGGAGGCGTGGTTCAACGCATCGGAGATGATGGCATCTTCTTCGCCGAACAACGGTTCGAACAAACCACCGTTTGCATCGAAACAGGCGGCATACAGAATCGTATCTTCTGTTTTGAAATAATCGGAAATAGCGGCTTCCAATTCTTTGTGTAAATCCTGTGTTCCGCAGATGAAACGAACGGATGACATACCGTATCCGTGAGAATCCATGGCATCTTTAGCTGCTTTAATCAGACGTTGGTTGTCTGACAGACCAAGGTAATTGTTGGCACAGAAGTTTAAAACATTACTTCCGGCATTTACTTTAATGTCGGCTCTTTGTGGCGTAGTGATAATACGCTCGTTTTTGTACAATCCGGCTGCTTTAATGTTAGCCAGTTCCTGTGTAAGGAAATCTTTCAGTTTACCGTACATAACTTTGTTTTTTGTTAGTATTTTTGAATCAAGTAGACTATTTAGTTAACAATTGATAGTTGAAAAGTAACAGTTAGTTCGTTTTTGTTACAAAGGGCTGTCAACAGTTAATAGTCAACTCTCAACTGGTGAAGCAAAGGTCATATTTTTTTTTGAATATTAGCATGAAAAAACACAAGAAAATCGTGCGGGAACAATTTTATTCTCTATACCTTTGCCGCAGAAAAAACTTAAAAGAACAATAAAAACGCAATGAAGAATGTATTAATTATCGGTTCTACCGGTCAGATCGGCTCAGAGTTAACCATGGAGTTGAGAAAACGTTACGATGGCGACATCGTAGCAGGTTATATATCCGGAGCAGAACCCAAAGGTGAACTATTGGAATCAGGACCTTCTGCACTTGTTGATATAACAAATGAACAGCAGATCGCCGAGACAGTGTCTAAATATAAGATTGACACAATCTATAATCTGGCTGCATTATTGTCTGCCGTAGCTGAAGCAAAGCCTCAGTTAGCCTGGAAGATCGGTATGGGTGGATTATTCAACGTACTGGAAGTAGCACGTGAAATGAAATGTGCCGTATTTACTCCGAGTTCTATCGGTGTATTCGGTAACAACACTCCGAAAGACAAGACTCCGCAGGATACAATCCGTAACCCGCGTACGATGTATGGTGTGACTAAAGTTTCCGGCGAGTTGTTGAGCGACTATTATAACATCCGTTTCGGTGTGGATACACGTTCGGTTCGCTTCCCGGGATTGATTTCTTATGTAACTCCTCCGGGTGGTGGTACAACTGACTATGCAGTGGATATTTATTATTCAGCCGTAAAGGGTGAGAAGTTTGAATGTCCGATCGCTGCCGGTACATTTATGGATATGATGTATATGCCGGATGCATTGCATGCTGCTATCCAGATTATGGAAGCTGATCCTACGCGTCTGCAACACCGCAACTCATTCAATATTGCTTCTATGAGTTTCGATCCGGAAATTATAGCAAACAATATCCGTAAATATATTCCTGACTTCCAGATGGAATACAAGGTTGATCCGTTGCGTCAGGCGATCGCTGATTCATGGCCCAATTCATTGGATGATACTTGTGCCCGTGAAGAATGGGATTGGAAGCCGACTTACGATCTGGATACAATGACTAAAGACATGATCGCAAAACTGAAAGAACGTTTCGGTAAATGACAAATATAAGAGGTTTGTTGATGGGAGGGGATATCCGGTCTAGGGTGTCCCCTTTATTTTTAAGTGGGGTGGGTAATAAAGTTTCCTGTAAAGGATGCTTCATTTTATATGTTTTAGAGCATGTTTTAGCTAAACAATGTTAATGCGACGCATTTTTCTTGCAAATATTATGCTGAATAACATAAAACCCCTATATTTGCACTGTGTTTTTCATGGTATTAGATTTAAGGTTAACAATGAAGATTGGCTGTCCGTGATGGATAGCCTTTTTTTGTTTATATGTGTCTGGATTTGCTATTTCGTAGAAACCATGTTACTGTATTTTTTCGGGTATCCTGAGAAGATTGCCAGTAAAGCGCCGAATCCCAATAAATAAGGATAGTATAGGTACTGCATAATCTCGAGAGGGGAGACCTGGCCTAATCCTGAAGCCATTAGCAACTGTGCCCCGTAGGGGATGATTCCCTGAATGAAACAAGAGAAAATATCCAGAATACTTGCGCTGCGGCGCGGATCGACTTTGAAACGGTCTGCAATATCTTTTGCGATCGGTCCCGCCATGATCAGGGCAATCGTATTGTTTGCCGTACAGAGATTGGCAAAGCTGACCAATGCGGCGATACTCATTTCCGCTCCTTTGGAGGAATGGATACGGGAAGTCAGTTTGAGGATGATCCAGTCGATACCTCCATTGTAACGAATCATTTCCAACATGCCTCCTGCCAGTAAAGTGACGATAATCAGTTCACCCATATTGGTTATACCGAGTCCCATTGAAGCTGTCCAGCCCCATATGTCGAAACCTCCCGTCAGTAATCCGATAATGCCGGAGAGCAGGATACCGATAAATAAGACCAGCATTACATTGACTCCGCAAATGGCGGTGACAAGGATTACCAGATAAGGAACCACCTTTGTCCATTCGATCGCTCCGGCTGTATAATTGCTGTCGATACCGCTTCCAACCAATACATATATAATACCTGTAATAATAGCGATGGGGAGAGCGATACGGATGTTCACTTTAAACTTATCATTCATGTTACATCCCTGTGTTCGGGTGGCAACGATCGTGGTGTCGGATATAAAAGACAGATTGTCGCCGAACATGGCCCCGCTTACAACCACTCCGAGCATCAGGGCATCGGGCATTCCCGTCTTATCGGCAATACCTACTGCTACAGGGGCGAGGGCTACGATTGTACCTACGGAGGTCCCGACAGAAATAGATATAAAGCAGGCAGCCAGGAATATACCGGCAGCCAACAGGTTTCCGGGCAGGATCGACATTGCCAGATTGACGGTCGCATCTACGGCCCCCATCGCTTTGGCTGTCTGGGCAAACGCCCCGGCGAGAATAAAGATCAGTACCATCAGCATGATATTGCTGTTGGCAGCTCCGCGGCAGAACTGTTCGATACGGTTGGATAATTTCCCTCCCTTGGATATGGCGATAGCAACGACAGATGATATAACAAACGCTACGGTGATAGGCATCTTATAAAAATCGCCTGCCAATATCGATACGACTAGATAGGTGAGCAGGAATACCAGTAAAGGTATGAGTGCCCAGGCATTAGGCGCATGATTTAAAGGAGAGTTAGAAGGAGAATCGCAACGCAATACGCACCCCTCCTTTCTTAATATTCGGTTCATCCAGATAGGTGAGCCGGCGGTAATAATCTATACGAAGAATCTTGAAGATGTTTTCCAGGCCGACGCTTGCTTCCATATACGGTGTTTTGCCCAAAGGACGTGTGCTGTCGGGCAGGAGGAACAGATTCGGTGTCAAGGCCGGATTGTTTTTATCCGTCAATCCTCCGTAGATACCGTTGAAAGAGATTACTTCGCGTAACCTTAGCCATTTGATACCTGGGATACGATTCAATATCCAGCCTTTCAGATAATAGGTGGCGTTGAATGAAACGTATTGGTCTGTTACAAACTCCAGGGCATTCATCATGTGGAATGCTTCCGGCTGGATAGTAATTGACTGGTTGGTATTCGGCAGGATCAGCAGCGGGAAAGGTACTTTGTTCCATACCTTTCCGGCTTTCAACTGCGTATCGATATGCCCGAACGAGGATAACCAGATACGTTTTTCCGCACTGACTTCCGTATGATTGTAGTTATATTCTCCACCCAGTACCCCTTTGATACCCAACTGATGTGACAGTTTGAAGATAGGAGCATCCTTCGACAGGTTGAAGACCGATTCTTTTCCGGAGCGTCCGTCGTAAGAGCGTTCACCGGGAGCGAAACGGAGTTGTGTTCCGATTTCAGAGGTTGTAATATCCTTTTTTTGAATCAATGTGCCGTCTGCTTCTTTCTCGATATATTTGAGCGTTCCGGCAGCCTGGTTATTCTGGTTATATACCCATGACCTCCACGTAAGGCCGTTCAGCCATTCTTTTTCGTACTGGAACATGGATTTGCGGATATACTGCATTTTAGTTACAGGTTCGCCTACTTTCCAGGCAACAAAGATGTTATCCTTGCTGGTGAAAAGGAAATCCTGTCCGGGGGTATATACGTCATATTCCTGGATAAAGGATAAATTATTGACCGGACTTTCTCCTTCGTGGTATAGTTTTTTATTGAAGCTATGTGTCAGTTTTACGTTGTATTTCAGTTTACGGTCGTTCGTTCCGTAGGCGAGATATCCGCTGGCGAACCAGTAAGGATTCAAGTTGGCTGTCGTCATACCTCCGATACGTAAACGGACACCTTCCAGACTGTTACCGCTGATTGTCGTGTTCATCGGACCGAAGTCAAATTTGGTGGATTTCTTATCGCCGGCTGTCGGGATATATCCGGATATAAGTATTTCTGCTGTTTTGATAATTACATTGAATGCCGGGACTTTCCGGAGTTGGGCCAGCAGGTCGTTCAAGGCATTTTCTTTTTCTTTCAGAGGCACATGCCGGTTGTTTATCCAGAAGGTATCAGGCTGTTCGATTGCCACAGGTAATGTATGGAGTGAACCCAACAGGTTGAATACGGAGTCTGCTTTCGCCTGTTCTATGTTGAAATTGTATTTGTCGTAATTCCTGAGTTGGTGCGCATAGAGCTGCTGGGCACCTTTTACCAGGTAGAAATTGACATAGGTGTTTTCGTTCTTTACCACCCAGGTGCTGTCCGGCATCCGTTCGAATTCCTGTTCGATGCGGAGTTTGTCCACCCAGTTCAGGTTGATATTGGCGGGGGTGTTCAGCAGGAATTTTTTTAAAGCATAATTACCGTCAAGAGTGATGTATAACCTTCCGGTAAAACCGTAACTCTGGCTGTTGACCGGGACGAAAGCCAGGTCGACACATTTATCGCCTCCTATATCGAGGGTATCCATGATATAGTATTTATAATAGCTGGTAGCCAGGGTGGAGGACAAGGGGCTGACGAAACGGTTCAATAGGATATTGATATTATTATCGAAGATGTTGATGCCCTGAAATATCTCTTCCAGGTTGGAGGTGATGCCCCCGCCGTCATCTAGAGTCTGGTCGACGCCTTGCATACGTTTACCTTTGACAATCGTTTTTTCTGTTTTCGGATGTTTCCGGTAGTATCTATCTGCAATTGTTTCACGAACGGAAAGGGTCAGGATAGGTTTGCCGTTAAATTCGGAACTGTCCAGATAGTTCTTGATGAATTTGAATTTCTTCATGAATTTGTTTTTCTCGAAATCCGGGTTGAAGTCGTCCAGGGAGAGAGATAATTTTTCGTATACCTCGGTTTGATATTCGTCCTTGGCTTCGATGCGGTTATCGTTCTTATGTTCGATTACTTTCTTAATCAGTTCGACGGCCGGATTGTCTTTACGGGAATATTTTTCTCTTTTGGGTTTGACGATGACTTCGGATATTTCGAAGGCGGTAGGGCGGAGGTCAATGGTAAGCCCGTCGTTCTTCTGTCCGGTTTTCAGGTCCAATATTTTAGTGTCGTATCCTAATGATGCGACAGCCAGCTTGTTATAACCTTTATCGTTCTGTAAGGCGAAAGCCCCGTTGTCGTCGGTCATTGCCCCAATGGTTGAACCGTCAAAATAGACGGAAACAAAAGCCAAAGGTTCTCCGGTTATTGAATCCTTTACGATACCGGATGCAGAGGTCATGCTTTGTGCATATAAAACGGAAATACCGGTCGCTGCCTGCAACAGAACCAACAGTACTATTAAGTGAATTCTTTTTACCATGAAACTAACGTTATTCCTTCTCGGATAATGCAGTTGGCAAAGGTAAGCTTTTTCCCGGTAGGAGCTGAGTCAGTCTTATTAATAATATTTAATCAAGGAGGATGCAGGAACCGTTTACAACGACTTTATATTCTCCCTATTTACCGGATTCTTCCCTTCCGGTGTATATAAATGATCGATGCGGGAAGCATAGGCTTTTTCTACTTTTCCACGGACAATCTTCATTGTACTGTTAACCATGCCGTTTTGTTCGGTGAAGGGTTCGGGCAAGACGGCAAATGTGGTGGGTAGCCAGCGATCAGGGAACATAGATGACAAGTCACCCCCTTTACGGAAACGGTCGATCTGTTTTTGGATGATACGGATGGCTTCTTCTTTTCCTTTTTCCGTATTCAGATCGAGTTGCAGGTGGGAGAGATGTCTTTTCAGATGGTCTTTGTTCGGTACAACCAAAGCAACCGTATAAGGATTCTGGTTGTTGTAAAGCAACAGTTGGTCGATGCAGGAAGAATGTTCAACCAATGCTTCTTCGATACCTTCCGGACTGTATTTTTCGCCATCGCTACCGATCAGCAGGCTTTTGAAACGGCCTAATACATATAATAAGCCATCTTTACCCATATATCCCATATCCCCGGTGTAAAGCCAACCGTCTTTAATGGTTTCGGTTGTAGAAGCCGGATTTTTCCAGTATCCTGCCATAACATTTTCTCCGCGGATAACAATTTCGCCTTTTTCTCCGAGGGGAAGTTCTTTGCCTTCCTGGTCACATATTTTCAGGTCAAGCGGTTGAACCAGTACACCGCTGCTTCCAAACCTGTGGTGGCGCGGGCCGTTGGTCGAGATGACAGGAGTTGCTTCGCTAAGCCCGTACCCCTGGTACATCGGCAGGCCGATGGCATAATAGAACTTTTGTAAATCCTTATCCAGCAGGGCACCGCCGCCGATGAAGAACTTCAGTTCGCCGCCAAAGTTCTCACGGACCTTAGAAAAGATGATACTATCGAACAGGCTTACAACCGGTTTTAGCAGGAACCGCCAGCCACGACCTTTGTCATCGCCGCCATCCCCGTTATAGGTATATGCTACGTTCAGCCCCATGTGGAACAGACGGTTGACCATGTTACCCTGCGTCCGGATGCCTTGTTCGATATTCTTTTTGAAGTTCTTGGCAAGGGCCGGGACACTCAATATTAAATACGGCTTAAATTCCTTGATGTTTACAGGGATATTCTTTAACGTCTCCATACCGGTTCTTCCCACCTGTACGGTAGCTACCGAAGCTCCTTTATACATAAATATATAGAAACCTACCACGTGGGCAAAGCAATGGTCGAGCGGAAGGATAACCAGTGTGCGCCAGGTATCGTCGATATCTACGCAAGTAAGTGATTGCTCCACGTTAGCCGTGTAATTGCGATGAGTGAGGATAACGCCTTTCGGGTCGGCGGTTGTTCCGGAGGTGTAAGTGATTGTGGCATAATCATCGTTGGTAAGCGATTGTCCGATTGTCAGAAACTCTTCCAACGGGTGCGCACTGAGATATTCTTTTCCCATTTCTATTACTTTAGAGAGGGGAATTTCTTTTTCCTGATATTCCTTTTGGTCGTCGAAGATGATGATTTGTTGAAGCAACGGCAGTTTATCGACGATAGAACGTATTTTCTTCAACTGGTTGCCAGATACCATAATATATTTTACATCGGCATGTGTCAGACGGAACAACAGGTCGTTTGCCTCTTCCAGTTTGATAGAGAGGGGGACGTTGGTGGCTCCGGCGTAGAACATCGCCAGTTCGCCGATGATCCAGGCGTTGCGGCCTTCGCTGAGCAGGGCCATGTTGTCGCCTTTCATTACTCCCAGGGCAACCAGTCCGGCGCCCAGCGTGTAAACCTGTTCCCTAACCTGTGTGTAGGTGGTAGGCTCAAATTTGTTTGTTGTCTTTTCCCATAAGAACGGGTTATCGGGATATTGTTTCACCGAGTTTTCAAAAAGGTCTACCAATGTTCTTTTCATGACATCTTCATTTTATGATTTTTCTATTTCTTCTACTAATGCGCAGGCGGTTTCTACTGTACGGACATTTTTTATTACGATACTGCGCTTACCGTTCTGGTCCCGGAGATTACATTCGCGGGGATGTTTTTGTATAAAGGCCAGCAATTTGTCGAAAGCCTTGCTCTGATAGTACGTGCTTTCGGAGTTGGATATGAGGATGATGTTCATCTGCCCCTTCTTTAATACCACTTTTTCCATTCCCAGCTTCTTGGCCATACGGCGGAGGCGAACGATACGGATCAGTTCTTTTCCTTCCTTCGGAATTTTGCCGAAGCGATCTTTCAGACGTTCCGTGAAGGCCAGAATATCGCGTTCTTCTTCCATCTTATCCAGTTCACGGTAGAGAGAAACACGTTCCGAATCGTTGGGAATATAGGTTGGCGGGAACATCAGTTCGAGGTCGCTTTCGATATACGTTTCGCGAACGTATTCGCTGCCGGAATCTCGTTTGCCGTCATCGGAATCGGCATACAGGTCGGCAAACTCATCGCTTTTCAGTTCATCGACAGCTTCTTCCAGGATTTTCTGATAGGTTTCGTAGCCGAGGTCGGCGATGAAACCACTTTGCTCGGCACCCAACATGTTACCGGCGCCACGGATATCCAAGTCTTGCATGGCGATATGAATTCCACTTCCCAGTTCGGAGAAGTTTTCGATCGCTTGCAAACGGCGGCGTGCCTCCTGCGTAAGTGAGGAGAGGGGCGGCGAGAGTAGATAACAGAAGGCCTTGCGGTTGCTTCGTCCTACACGTCCGCGCAACTGGTGCAGGTCGGACAGACCGAATTGTTGTGCGTTATTGATGATGATGGTATTGGCATTCGGTACATCGATACCGCTTTCCACAATGCTGGTGGCGATCAGTACATCATATTCATAGTTTACGAAGTCGAGAATGATCTTCTCCAGTTTGTCCGGTTCCATCTGGCCGTGTCCTACGGCTATGCGGGCGTCTGGCACTTCCCTGCGTACCAGATGTTCTATTTCGTAGATGTTCTGAACACGGTTATTGATGAAGAAAACCTGTCCGTTACGGCTCATCTCGAAATTAATCGCTTCACGGATAATATCGGGGTTGAAACGCTCCACTTCCGTCTGTACCGGATACCGGTTGGGCGGGGGAGTGGTGATGCTGCTCAGGTCGCGGGCACCCATCAACGAGAACTGCAAAGTTCGGGGGATCGGTGTCGCTGTCATTGTCAGCGTATCCACATTCACTTTCATCTGACGAAGTTTTTCCTTAACGGATACGCCGAACTTTTGCTCTTCATCGATGATAAGCAATCCCAGGTCTTTGAACTTGACATCTTTGCTGACAATACGATGCGTACCGATCAGGATGTTCACCTGACCGTCGGCGACATCCATCAACGTCCTTTTGATCTGTGCCGTAGTCCTTGCCCGGCTGATATAATCGATCCGGCAGGGGAAATCTTTCAGACGCTCCGAAAAAGTCTGGAAATGTTGGAAAGCAAGAACTGTTGTAGGAACCAGTACGGCTACCTGCTTGTTATCGGAAACAGCCTTGAAGGCAGCACGGATCGCTACCTCCGTCTTGCCGAAACCTACGTCACCACAGATCAGGCGATCCATCGGACGTAAACTTTCCATGTCTTCTTTTACTTCGCTTGTCGCTTTCATCTGGTCGGGTGTGTCTTCATAAATGAAGCTTGCTTCCAGTTCGTGCTGCATGAAGCTATCCGGCGAGTAGGAGAAACCTGTCTCCTGTTTGCGTTGGGAGTAAAGAAGGATCAGGTCGCGGGCAATGTCCTTGACCTTCTTCTTTGTCTTTTCCTTCATCTTCTCCCATGCACCGGTTCCCAGCTTGTTCAGCTTGGGCGGTTCGCCGCTGTCTTTTCCTTTATATTTGGATAGCTTATGCAGGGAATGTATGCTGACGAAGATGATGTCGTTGTTTTGGTAGATCAGTTTGATAGCTTCCTGTATCTTGCCGTTTACTTCGGTGCGTACCAGGCCGCCGAACTGCCCGACGCCATGGTCGATATGCACGATATAGTCGCCGGTCGTGAACTGGTTCAGTTCTTTCAGTGACAACGTGAGTTTTCCGCTGCGGGCCTTTTCGCTTTTCAGGTTGAACTTGTGGAAACGGTCGAACAGCTGATGATCCGTAAAGAGACAGATACGCAGCGCGTCATCGGTAAATCCTTCATGTATGGTCTTGTTGACCGAAGTGAAAGGAATATTTTCTCCCCGGTCCTCGAAGATCGCCCGGATACGGGTTGCCTGTTTTTCGACGTCACTCAATATATATAATGTATAGCCACTCTCCAGATAGTTACGGAAAGAGTCGCTCACCATATCGAAATTCTTATGGTAAATAGGCTGTGCCTGTGTACTGAATGTAAGGGTGGCATCCGCTACTCCTGCCGGGCGTGTACCGAAATGTATCCGGCGGAAGTTGAGGGCTGCCCGGAGGAAATCTTCTCCAGTCACCAGTCTGGCACGCATTCGGCTGATGTCGGCAAACGATTCTTCGTCACCGACAACCGGCTCTTCATTCCACAAGCTGCCGATACGTTCCTTCGTCCATGCCAGGTCTCTGGCCGCCAGGATTGTTTGTGCAGGCAGTGAATCCAGCAGCAGGGTGTTGGTACGGTCGCTTTTATTCATTTCCGGCACGATATAGATACTGTCCATTTTCTCTTTGGAAAGCTGGGTTTCCACATCGAACGTACGGATTGTCTCCACTTCCTTTCCGAAGAAGTCGATACGGTAGGGAAATTCGTAGGAGAAAGAGAATACGTCCAGGATACTGCCGCGCAGGGCATATTGCCCCGGTTCGTAGACATAGTCCACCTGTTCGAATCCATATTCGTCGAGCACGTCGGACACGAACATATTATCCAGCTTCTCGCCGACACTGATCTTCAGAGTGTTCTTTTTCAGGTCGTCGCGCGATATGACCTTTTCAGCCAGTGCATCAGGATAGGAAACGATCACGAAGGGTGCTTCGGGGTCCTGGAGGACACTGAGCACTTCGGTCCGCAGTATTTCATTTGCGGGGTCGATATGTCCGTATTTGATGGCCCGGCGGTAAGCGGACGGGAAAAAGTAAATCTCATTGCTTCCGGTCAGCTGCATCAGGTCGTGATAGAAGTAGCCGGCTTCTTCCTGGTCGTTGAGTATGCACACATAGTTGCCCCTTCTTTTTAAAAAAAGAGAAGCGATTGTCATTGCTGCGCCCGAACCGTTCAACCCTTTCAGGAAAATGTTATTTGACGTATTACCGTTCAAAAGGGTATCCAATGCGGAAACTTGCGGGTGGGCGGCGAATATTTTAAGTAATTCTTGTACCTCCATTAAAATTGTTGTCTGTTGACAAGTAACAAATGACAGCAACAAATGTTACTGAAATGTTTGGCAAAGGTAGCTTTTTTGTTCAAAATAATATAGAGTAATAAGTTTAAATCAACTAAAATATGTACCTTCGCATTCGGGTTGATAACCGATTGCCGACAGTTCTGCGGGATAGTTGCAGTAAATCTGTCAACTGTTACTTGTCAACTGTCAATTAATAAAAGAAGTATATGTCAGACAGTATTGTTATTATTCCGACCTACAACGAGAAAGAGAATATTGAGAATATTATCCGTGCGGTATTTGGGTTGGAAAAGGAGTTTCATATTTTGATTATAGATGATGGCTCGCCTGATGGAACAGCGGATATTGTAAAGCGATTACAGAGTGAATTTCCTGAACGTCTTTTCATGGTAGAAAGGAAAGGCAAGTTAGGGTTGGGAACTGCCTACATTTGCGGTTTCAAATGGGCGATCGAACATAAGTACGACTTTGTCTTCGAAATGGATGCCGATTTCAGTCATAATCCGAATGATCTTCCGAAGTTATATGCCGCCTGCACGGAGCAGGGGGGAGATGTGGCTATCGGTTCGCGTTACAGCAATGGCGTGAATGTGGTGAACTGGCCGCTGGGACGTGTATTGATGTCATATTACGCATCTGTCTATGTCCGTTTCGTTACCGGGATGAAAGTACAGGATACGACTGCCGGTTTCAAATGCTACCGTCGCGAGGTGCTTGAGGCGATCGATCTCGATCATATTCATTTCAAGGGATATGCTTTCCAGATAGAGATGAAGTTTACGGCGTATAAATGTGGTTTCAAACTGGTGGAAGTGCCTATTATCTTTATTAACCGCGTATTGGGAACATCCAAGATGAACTCTTCCATATTCGGGGAAGCGTTGTTCGGCGTGCTTAAACTGAAGTGGTGGAGTTTGTTCCGCAAGTATCCGCAGAAGAAATAAAGGGGATAGTTGGTGTTATCCGCTTCTTATTTATCAGGACATTAAAGGTAGTTTTATTTATAGGGCATGTAATTCCGGTTACATGCCTGTTTTTTTGTTGCCTGCCTGATCGCAATCTCTACCGCATAAACAAAGCAATCTCCCGGGTGTATTGAATTAGGTCACTGGTAATAGAAGACGGATTCGTTACAATTTTTTTTCGCCATTATTATACTTGTCAGGATTAATTATGGTAAATTTGTTGCTTTCAGTACTAAATTCAATATCATGAAGCTTCTTACAAACACATTCTTGTTAGCCGCATTCTTGTTTTTACCCGTGCGTGTGTTCTCGCAAACACGGCAGGACGAACTGGAGCAGATCCGTCAGAACTATATCGGGACCTTGATCAGTTCCAATGATGAATCGGATTTACTCAACCGTATATTGTCCGGTATCCCGCCTGAGACGGAAATGTCTGACCAGGTCGTTGTGGAACTGCATCAACGGTATCCTTTCAATATGGAGAAGATCAAAGGATATATGGAGAGTATAAGTGAAGACGGTTCCTGGCCGGATATCAACTATACAGATACCAAACGCTCCGGATGGGATGCCAAGAAGCATGCCGACCGTATACTGGAGTTGGCAAAACTCTATCATGCCGAAGGGCCTTCGTGTACCTGGTCGCCCCGCTTCTCTACGGTTATTCATCAGGCGCTCGGTTATTGGTTCCGCACGAAACCTGTTTGCATGAACTGGTGGTATAACGAGATCGGTATCCCGAAAACGTTCGGGCCGGCTTTCCTGCTGCTCCGTATGCAGATGACACCCGACGAACTCAAAGAAGCTGTGAAAGTAATGGATAACGCCCGTTTCGGCATGACGGGGCAGAATAAAGTCTGGCTGGCAGGAAACGTACTTGTCAAAGGCTTGCTGACAGACGATTATGCCTTGGTAAAGGCTGCCCGCGATACAATCATCTCTGAAATAACCACCGGGCGTGAGGAAGGTATTAAAAGCGACTGGAGCTTCCACCAGCACGGGCCGCAACAGCAGTTCGGCAACTACGGGCTGGCTTATCTCGGTGAGATGAGTTTCTATTCGGGATTGTTTGCTGGAACTTCCTTTGCTTTGAATGCCGAACAGCAATCTATCCTGAATAATTTATTAACGGAGGCTATCGCTGGATTATCTGGCGTGGCTATATGGATGTGAATGCCCTCGACCGGCAATTGTTTCATAATGCCCTTTTCATAAAGCGTTGGCGATAGGATATGCCGCCAGCTCACTGAAGAAGGGCAGCACACCGGCCGATGTGCAGAAGATGGATGATTTTCTGAATGACAATTTCCCTCCCCAACCTGCGCAGAGGACAGCCTTTTCCGGACAGAAACATTTCTGGGATTCAGACCAGACTATCCATCGCGCACCGGGGTGGATGGCCTCTGTCAAGATGGCTTCCAAGCGGGTGATCGGTACTGAGTTAGTAAATGAAGATAACCTGAAAGGCTTTTATATGGGTGACGGCGCTACTTATATATACCGTAACGGCGATGAATATCTGAATGTGTTCCCGTTCTGGGACTGGCGCAAGGTCCCGGGTATTACTTCGTATGAAAGCGATGCGCCTATCCCTTCTCCCCGTACTTACGGGGCGCATGTCCGTAATGAAACGACTTTTGTCGGTGGTGTAACGGATGGCAGTACAGGTATGACCGCTATGATCCTGAACCGTGACGGAGCACATGCCTGCAAGTCGTGGGTTATCACGGACGATTTTGTGTTATGCCTCGGGGCAGGAATTCAGACCGACAGTACGCTGAACCTGGCGACATCGATTGACCAGCGTATGAAACAGGGGGAACTGGCTTATTGGGAAAATAACTGTTGGAATCCTGTCAACGGAACCGTTACGATTACCGGGAAGGCTCCGCGTTTCTATCATGACAGTACCGGTTATATCCTGATGCAACCAGAAAACTGTGTGGCGATCTCAGAAAAACGTTCCGGCCGCTGGTCCGACTTTATGGGTTCATATATACCGCAAACGGTGGAAGGAGAGGTGATCTCTTTATATATCCGCCATCCGAAAGAGGTTCCCGCCACTTACCAATACCTGATACTGCCGGCCTCTTCGGCAGACCGTACAGCCACTTTCCGGACGGATGGTATCCGGGTGCTTCGCAATGACGAGGCCATGCAGGCCGTAGCAGCCGGCAACCGTTTCTATGTCACTGCATATCAGAAGGGAACCATCCGCCTGTCGGATGATATAACACTGGCGGTACAGACACCGGGTATCTATATGCTTTCTCCGGGAAACGGGAAACTCCGTATAGAGGCAAGCGATCCGACACATACACAAACGTCCTTGTCTTTAACGATCAATGACTACGATTTGAAGATAATGGTTCCTGCCAACCAGGCTTCCGGCCAGTCTGTTTCCGTTACCCCGGTTATCAGCGCGCCGTTGGTAAAGTCGATTTCCGTCGCCAGTTCGATTTCGACTGGAACTTTAAAGGGCTGAAACAGGGAACACATACCGGCAAAGACACCTATATCGTGGAAGGCTCCATCCCCTTGAAGAGCCTGGAAGAAATGGGCGTGATCTCACCGGACGGCGAGATACGTTTCGGTGTATACCGTGCCGATTATTACGGGCCGCAAGAGGAACAGGTGATCTGGTCGTCCTGGATCATCCCCGATGCCGCCAATCCGGACTTCCATATACCGTCTTCTTTAGGAGTATTGAAATTGAGGTAAGGGATGGTTCGGAATTTATCAGAATTGAGAAGTATATTGTCATTATTATAAGTAATAGAGGAGAATATAAACAGTATTTTTGCTTGCATATAAGATCAATGTAATTGCTTAATTCATGTATTATGGCGAAAATAACACACTTATTCTCTTTATGTATTCTTGTTTGTTTAGGTCTTTTGTCATGTAATAAGACAGAGACGTCTGCAAATCATCCATCCTTTGCCAGTATCGAGCAAGGCTTCCGTTCAATACCCGATAGTGTACAGACTGGTGTTTATTGGTACTGGATTTCTGATAATATATCGAAAGAAGGGGTGGTACGTGACCTGGAAGCCATGAAAGTGGCTGGTATTAATCGTGCGTTTATCGGGAATATCGGTATCGATGGCATCCCTTACGGCGATAATAAACTGCTGAGTTCCGAATGGTGGGAAGTGCTGCATGCCGCTTTGAAGAAAGCCACGGAACTGAATATAGAAATCGGAATATTCAACAGTCCGGGATGGAGCCAGTCCGGCGGTCCGTGGGTGAAAAGTTCACAGGCTATGCGTTATCTGGCCTCTTCAGATACGATTGTCGCCGGACCGGGACGTATGCAACTGACGCTGCCTTCCGTTGGAAAAGATGAACAGGACGTCTGCGTTATTGCCTATCCGGCATCTGATAAACCGGTGGCGGAAAAAAGCTGGGCGATAAATAAGAAGTCAGGGCAATCGTCCTCTTCCGTTCTGGTCTTTGATAAGGAAGCAACTGTCCGCACACTGATTTACCGGGTAAATACACCTTTTAAAACGACCGCCAAGCTGTGGGTGAAAAAAGGAGGAAAAGAAGAATTGCTGAGACAATTCGTGATCGACCGTAGTAACCCGGCACTGAATGTAGGCTTTGTCCCTTATGCGCCGGTCGTTATTTCCCTTCCGGAGACTTCCGCTTCACAGTTCCGCCTGGAAATGTCTGAAGAAGGAGAGGCTGCCGGAAATGTAACTCTTACATCTTCTCCCATGATGGAACGCTACCCGGAGAAATCGCTGGCTAAGATGTTCCAGACCCCGCTCCCTATGTGGGATGACTATCTCTGGGAAAAACAGCCTGCCGTTAGTGATACCTCTTTGATGGTTTCGCCGGATGCGATAAAGAACGTGACTGAATTTTCAAAGAACGGTGTGTTGGATTGGGAAGTGCCCGAAGGTAAGTGGGTGATCCGCCGGATGGCGATGTTGCCGACAGGTGTAACCAACTCGCCGGCTGCTCCTGAAGCTACAGGACCTGAGATCGATAAAATGAGCAAGAAACATGTCGCTTTCCATTTTGATGCCTTTATCGGTGATATACTGAAACGCATTCCGGAGGCAGACCGTAAAACATTTAAGGTTGTTGTCCAGGATAGCTATGAAACCGGAGGACAGAACTGGACCGACGATATGATCAGCGTATTTAAGGAACGTTACGGATATGATCCCGTTCCGTATCTTCCGGTTCTGGAAGGTACAGTGGTCGGCAATCCTGATATTTCAGATCGCTTCCTGTGGGATTTGCGCCGTTTGATAGCCGACCGTGTTTCTTACGATTATGTAGGTGGCTTGCGTGATGTTTGTCATCAACACGGATTGACAACTTGGCTGGAAAATTACGGTCATTGGGGATTCCCCGGCGAGTTCCTGCAATATGGCGGCCAGTCCGATGAGATAGCCGGCGAGTTTTGGAGCGAAGGTTCCCTGGGGGATATCGAGAACAGGGCGGCTTCTTCCTGCGGGCATATTTATGGCAAGAGACGTGTCTGGGCCGAGTCGTTTACAAGCGGTGGACCTGCTTTCGGCCGCTATCCGTATCAGATGAAGCAGCGTGGGGACCGTTTCTTTACCGAAGGGATAAACAGTTCTTTACTGCATGTATATATCCACCAGCCGTTTGAAGACCGCGAACCGGGGCTGGATGCC
Organism: Parabacteroides sp. AM58-2XD; assembly: GCF_003463685.1. NCBI lineage: Bacteria > Pseudomonadati > Bacteroidota > Bacteroidia > Bacteroidales > Tannerellaceae > Parabacteroides > Parabacteroides sp. AM58-2XD. The sequence goes on along the minus strand of NZ_QSDP01000031.1, from coordinate 38,932 downwards.
TGGTTCGGTAATGAATTTAACCGGAAGAATACCTGGTTCAGCCAGATGGATGTCTTTACCGGCTATCTGAAAAGATGTAACTTCATGTTGCAACGCGGCGATTATGTGGCAGATGTGGCTTACTTTATCGGTGAGGATGCTCCGAAGATGACCGGTATCTGTACGCCTGAACTTCCTGCCGGCTATTCCTTCGATTATATTAATGGGGAAGTTTTGTTGCAGCGGGCATCGGTGGAAGACGGCCGGATTGTTTTACCTAGCGGAATGAAATATCGTTTGCTGGTATTACCCCAACTGGAAACTATGCGTCCGGAAATTTTGCAGAAGATAAAGGAACTGTTACAGGCTGGTGCCTGTGTGATAGGGCCTGCTCCGAAATATTCTCCGAGTCTGAGTGATTATCCGGCTGCCGATCAGAAAGTGCAGGCTCTAGCTTCCGAGCTTTGGGGCGACCAGACAGAATCTGTACGGACAATAGGTAAAGGCCGTCTGTTTATGCCGGCGACTTCCCTGCAACCGGTATTGGAAGCCTTGAACGTAAAACCGGATATGCGTGTTAATTCCGGTACGCCTGTTTTGTTTATCCACCGTGCTACGGATGAAGGTGATATTTATTTTATATCGAATCAAAGTGAAAACCCGGTTGATATAAATCCGTCTTTCCGTGTAGCCGGAAAATTACCGGAACTGTGGAATCCGCTGACAGCAGAGATACGCCTTTTGCCGGAGTTCACTTGTGCCGACGGAGTAACCACCGTACCGGTTCGTCTCGAAGGCTTTGAAAGTTCCTTTATTATCTTCCGTAAAAAAGGCACGCCGTCGAAAACAACCGCCCGGAATTATCCGGTTAAAGAGGTTTTGGCAACCGTTAGCTCTCCCTGGCAGGTCGATTTTGAAAAAGGGAAAAGAGGACCGGAAGAAACTGTAACCTTCCCGGCATTGCAGGACTGGACAGAAAATACAGACCCGTCCATCCGCTATTTCTCAGGAAAAGCAATCTATACCAACCGGATCACCTTGGATGAACTGCCTCAGAAAGCGCTTTATCTGGATCTGGGCAAGGTGATGGTAATGGCAAAAGTAAAGATCAACGGACAGTATGTTGGCGGCGTATGGACAACCCCTTACCGCCTGCCGGTTGGAGACTTCCTACGTAAAGGGGAGAACCTGATCGAAGTGGAAGTCGTGAATAACTGGAGGAACCGCCTGATCGGTGACGCTTCGTTACCTGAGAAGGAACGCGGCACCTGGACAAACGTGAATCCCTGGAATGCAGATTCGCCTCTGCAATCGTCCGGTTTGATCGGACCGGTGGAAATACAGGCCTATTCTTACGAATAACCGCTCCTGCCTGCGTTGTTTTTGAATAGAATCATGTACATTTGTAACAAATAAAATACAAGGTATATGAATAAGATTCTGATAAAAAACGCTCGCATAGTGAATGAAGGCCGTATGTTTAAAGGCTCGGTCCTTATTGATGGAGATAAAATAGCAGAGGTGTTCGAGGAAGTTGTTCCCGAAACCGCCTCCAATGTACAAGTTATTGATGCTGAAGGAAAGCTCCTGTTACCGGGAGCAATCGACGATCAGGTACATTTCCGTGAACCGGGCCTGACACATAAAGGAGACATCGCTAGTGAAAGCCGTGCGGCCGTAGCTGGCGGTGTCACCTCTTTTATGGATATGCCGAATACCAAGCCTCAGACTACCACAATAGCCGATCTGGAATGGAAGTTGCAGCGCGGAGCGGAAACATCTGTCGCCAACTACTCTTTTTTCTTCGGCGGAACGAATGATAATATGGACGAGATCCGTAAGCTGGATCGTAGCCGTGTGCCGGGCTTGAAGCTGTTCCTCGGTTCTTCTACAGGCAACATGCTGGTGGATAAGAAGGAGAGCCTGGAGCGTATCTTCGGTGAAGCGGATATGCTGATCGCCATCCATGCGGAAAAGGAAGAAGTGATCAAACGTAATATCGCTTATTATACAGGATTGTACGGCGAAGATCTCGACATATCTTTCCATAGCAAGATCAGAAGCGAGGAAGCATGTTATGCCTCTTCATCTGAAGCTGTCGAACTGGCTACCCGCCTGAATTCACGTTTGCATATCCTGCATTTGTCTACTGCCAAAGAACTGACATTGCTGAGTAATGAGATTCCTTTGAGCGAGAAGAAGATCACCGGCGAGGTGTGTGTGCATCACCTTTGGTTCCATGACGGCGATTACGCTAAGTTCGGTAACCGAATCAAATGGAATCCGTCTATCAAGACGTTGGAAGACCGCATCGCTTTGCGCAATGCCGTTAACGATAATACGATAGATATCGTAGCGACCGACCATGCTCCGCATTTGTTATCAGAGAAAGAGGGCAGTTGTTTGAAAGCGGCTTCGGGTGGTCCGTTGATTCAGCATTCGCTGGTTGCCATGCTGGAGATGGTGGCAGAAGGTTGCTTCACGTATGAAAAAGTGGTGGAAAAGATGGCGCATATGCCGGCAGACCTGTTCCATATCGACCGGCGCGGTTATATCCGTCCGGGTTATTATGCCGACCTGGTCCTTGTCGATCCGGAGAAGAACTGGACGGTGGCTCCCGAAAATATAGTATATAAATGCGGATGGGCACCTTTTGAAGGGACTACTTTCCATCATAGTGTCAGCCAGACCTTTGTCAACGGGCAGTTGGTGTATGACAATGGCGTCATAAACGACGAAGTCCGGGGGATGGAAGTGAAATACAACTAAAATACAAACCAGTATGTATAATGTATCCCTTTTCGCTTTTACCAACTAGCCTGCCGCACTTTGGTAGTCTCGCTTCCAAGGCGTAGTAGTGTGGCTTCCAATCCGTGGAAGAGACGCTACCACGCCGTGGTAATCAGGTAAGGATAAAATCGTAGAGGTCGCGATACTCGTCGAAGCGCAACTCGTCTGTATAGCCGTGCCGGCGGAAGAGGTTGATGATCCATTCCTGTTGCTCAGGTGTGAGAAGGCGTTCGCCATTGTGGTAGCGGTAGTAGGTGGTGTTTCCACCTAAATACGTCTTGATACGGTCGCGCAGAGGCGTATCGTCTTTCTTCTTCACCTCGGCAAAGAGGGCACGGAAACCGTAGGCGGCGTGGATAATACGTGTCTGCTTATAGCATACGCAGGTGACGCCTTGACGGGCCGTGGGATAGACGGCAGGCCCTGTCACCCAGCCTCGGGGAGGTACTTCCCTGCGAGAAAACGGGCGCAACTGTCCGCCTTCGGGCAGTCGCTTTGGAAGCAACGGCAGTAGGAGGGAGGAATTTGTTCGGGGGTCAATAGGATGTTTGTCTCCATTGTATTCATATTATTCGTTTCCTGTTTCAGTGAGTAAATTGCTTCTTGGTGTTTTCTGTCCAATCGTCAACAACCGTATTAATGTGCTCTTTCCCTGAACTCGGAGGGCGTAACGCCCTCTTTCTTTTTAAAGAAGGTCGAGAATTGGCCGGCATTTTCAAACTTCAGGCTGTAAGCAATCTCCGATATGTTCAGGTTACTTCCTGTCAGGAGTTCTTTTGCCCTCAATAGTTTTTGTTGTAACTGGTATTGAGCGGGAGACACGCCGGTATATTCTTTGAACATACGGCGGAACCAGGAGTATCCCAGTCCCAGTTGCGAGGCGATCTCTTCCGGCGACACGGGGTTTTCTACCTGCTCTTTCATCAGAATACGGGCCTCGTTGATTTTGTCTACTACATATGTATTAGTAAAAGCGCCATTCTTTTTCTTATAATAAACAGTACCCATTATATGAAGGACGATACTGGATATCATCTGCTGGTATCCGGATTTTTCCTGCATGGCAAACTTTAATATATCTTCATATAATCCTACAATAGTAGCACTTAAACCGATTCTGTGAAGCGGTTCTTCTTTCGTGAAGAAACGTTTTTCCACTCGTTTGTCGATATGTATTCCACGGAATCCTACCCAATATTCATCCCATCCGGTCTCTTTGTCCGGATAGTAACTGTGCCATTCTCCCGGAAAAAGCAGGATCATGGTGCCGGCTTCTATCTTTTGCTGTTTGCAGGATTGGGAAGAGAAGTAGCCGCTTCCTTTCGTTATATAGACAAGCTGGTATTCCTTCAGGATACGTCCTGTCTGCGGTTTGAAGTTATAACTGTCCGGATGACCGGATAACGGATATTGACTTTGGGGTGGAATGAATTGGTATCCGATCGTGGTGACCGTAATCCCCCAGTCTTCATCAGACGCTCCGATAGTCAGGTAGCGTATTTGATTATTTGCGTGTTTATTCATGTCAGAATTGAAAGGTTTAAAATCATTTTCGTAAGCAAAGATAGTAAATAACCTTTTACTTTTGCTTCTGTAAAACAAATAACTTTGTTGCAGGCATGAAGAAACATAACTTTTTAGCATTTGACATAGGAGCCACAAGCGGGAGAGCCGTTTTGGTGTCATTAATGAATGGCAAATTTGAAATGTGGGAACTTCACCGCTTCCCTAATAACCTGTTGGAATTGCACGGGAAATATTATTGGAACATATATAATCTGTATGAGGAACTGAAGAAAAGTCTTTCCCTTTGTGCCCGGGAAGATATCCCGGTCGATTCGATCGGCATCGATACCTGGGGAGTCGATTTCGGTTATCTGGCTTCGGATGGTTCTTTACTGGGGTTGCCCAGGGCGTACCGCGATCCGTATACGGAAGGTGCATTGGAGGAATATTTCCGCCTGGTGCCGCGTGAAGAAGTCTACCGGCTGACCGGTATCCAGTTTATGAACTTTAATAGTCTCTTTCAGCTGTTCCGTGCCCGGAAGGAGGATTTTGCACCTTTGAAAAATGCTGAAGAAATACTTTTCATTCCTGACCTATTGTCTTATCTGTTAACGGGCAAGAAGGTGTGTGAATATACGGATGCTTCCACATCCCAGTTGCTTAATCCTGTTACGAAACAATTTGAACCATCCTTGCTGGAGGCGGCAGGAGTTTCGCCGTCTATCGTGCGGCAGGTGGTGATGCCGGGAACGCTTGTCGGGGAACTGACGGATGCCTTGGCGGAGGAAACCGGCATTGGCAAGATACCTGTTATTGCTGTAGCCGGGCATGATACGGCTTCTGCCGTAGCAGCTGTTCCGGCCAGGGATGAGCATTTTGCTTATCTGAGTAGCGGGACCTGGAGCTTGATGGGGATTGAAACGGAACAACCGATCATAACGGAAGAATCCTATAAGAATAACTTTACAAACGAAGGTGGTATCGAGGGAACAACCCGCTTCCTGAAAAATATTACCGGCATGTGGTTATTGGAACAATGCCGGAAAGAGTGGGAGAAGGCCGGGCGTGCTTATGCTTATTCTGAAATCGTGGAGCTGGCCGGGCAGGCTGTTCCCTTTGTACGCTTCGTCGATCCGGACGATCCCCGTTTTGCTAATCCGACGTGTATGACAAAGGCTATTGCCGGTTATTGTGAGGAAACAGGACAGTCTGTTCCTGAAACGGATGCCGATTTTATCCGTTGCATCTTCGAGAGTCTTGCGCTTCGTTATAATGAGGTGATCCGGATGTTGAAGGGAATGGCACCTTTCCGGATCGATCGGTTGCATGTGATCGGCGGAGGTTCGAAAAATAACCTGCTGAATCAGTTTACGGCGAATGCGATCGGCATGCCGGTGATTGCCGGCCCATCGGAAGCAACGGCGATCGGGAACGGTATGGTACAGGCACGGTTTGCCGGTATCGTCTCCACCCGTTGGGAAATGCGGCAGTTGATAGCAGATTCTATTCAGACCGAAACATTCCTGCCGCAGGATGAGACTGTTTGGAAAGATGTTTACGACCGGTATTTACAGGTTGTAAAACGGTAATAATTAAGAAAAAATAAAGACCAGTGTAGTAGCAGGCATGTCAACATACATGTAATGGTCGGATGGGGTTAGGTTACCCGGATGGCGGGGCCTACACCCACGACCTCCTGCATTTTTGGTCCGGTTGGGTATAATTCAGAATATATATAATAACAAATTAAAAAGCATACCATGAATACTGAAAAGAAAGTAAAAGAAGCATTTGATCTGGCAGCCGAACGTTTTGCTGCTGTAAACGTTGATGTAAACAGTGTACTTGAAAAGTTGCAGAAAATCAGTCTTTCACTCCATTGCTGGCAGGCAGATGACGTGACGGGATTCGAGAATCCGGACGGTTCGCTTTCGGGCGGCATACAGGTGACCGGTAATTATCCGGGCAAAGCGCGTAATATAGATGAAGTTCGCGCCGATATCCTGACGGCAAACTCTTTTATCCCGGGAACTCACCGCTTGAACCTGCATGAAATCTATGGCGATTTCGGAGGAAAGAAAGTGGACCGTGATGAAGTGGAACCTGCCCATTTCCAAAGTTGGATGGAGTGGGGGAAAGAGAACAATATGAAACTCGATTTCAACTCCACTTCTTTCTCGCATCCTAAAAGCGGAAACCTGACGTTGGCTAATCCGGATGATTCGATCCGTAACTTCTGGATCGAACATACGAAACGCTGCCGTGCGATCAGTGAAGCGATGGGTGTTTACCAGAACGATCCCTGTATGATGAACCTCTGGATACATGATGGTTCCAAGGAAGTGCCGGCAAGCCGCATCAAATACCGCCAGCTGCTGAAAGATTCGCTGGACGAAATCTTTGCAATGGAGTATAAGAACATGAAAGATTGCATCGAAGCTAAATTGTTCGGTATCGGACTGGAAAGCTATACGGTCGGTTCTTACGATTTTTATTTGGGATATGGGGCTAAGAATAACAAAATCGTAACGCTGGATACCGGACATTTCCATCTGACGGAAAGCATTGCCGATAAGATATCTTCCATGCTGTTGTTCACTCCTGAAATCATGCTTCACGTGAGCCGTCCGATCCGTTGGGACAGTGACCATGTGGTTGTATTGAGCGATGACCTGCTGGACCTTTCCCGTGAGATCATCCGTTGCAATGCATTGGATCGTGTACATATCGGACTGGATTATTTTGATGCTACGATCAACCGCATAGGAGCTTATGTGATCGGTTGCCGTGCCACACTGAAAGCATTCCTGCAAGCCTTGCTTGAACCGTCTGCTACTTTGCAGCAATATGAATCGGAAGATAAACTGTTCCAGCGCCTGGCATTACAGGAAGAATTGAAAAGCCTTCCGTGGACTGCCGTATGGGATATGTACTGTTTGAAAAATAATGTTCCTGTTGGGGAAGATTACATTGCAGAAATAGAAAAATATGAAGCGGAAGTAACAAGCAAGCGCAAATGAATATACTGATAGGCTTACTGATTATCGCCATCGGCAGTCTGGGGCAAAGCAGTTCCTACGTGCCGATCAATAAGGTGAAAAACTGGAGTTGGGAGAGCTTCTGGCTGATCCAGGGTATTTTTGCCTGGCTCGTTTTCCCTTATCTGGGCGCACAACTCGCTATACCGGAAGGAAATAGCCTGACTGAACTCTGGAGTGCCGGTGGAAGTATCGGCGCTGTAATCTACGGAATGCTGTGGGGCGTGGGAGGTCTGACATTCGGTCTTAGCATGCGTTATCTGGGAATAGCCCTGGGGCAGAGTATCGCTCTTGGTACCTGTGCCGGATTCGGTACGCTTTTTCCGGCAGTATTCGGGGGGACGGATTTGTTTCATGGCGACGGACTGATCCTTCTACTGGGGGTTTGCGTAACGTTGGCTGGTATCGCAGTGATCGGTTATGCCGGTAGTCTGCGTGCCCGCAACATGACGGACGAGGAAAAGAAAGCGGCTGTGAAAGACTTTGCCTGACGAAAGGTTTGCTGGTTGCATTGTTGGCGGGTGTGATGAGTGCCTGTTTTAATCTGGGCCTTGAATCCGGAACTCCGATACTGGAAAAAGCGAAGGCCTCCGGTGCAAGCGATTTATTTGCCTTAAATCCGGTGATCTTGTTGGTAACAATGGGTGGCTTCCTGACGAATGCAGTCTATTGTATCTTCCAGAATATAAAAAATAAAACAGGGAAAGATTATTTCTCCGTTCCGGGTAAGATATTATTGAATAATGTTTTATTTTGTGCGCTGGCAGGAGTACTTTGGTATTCACAGTTCTTCGGCTTGGGCATGGGAAAGAGTTATTTTTCTGACTCTCCGGTAATGCTTGCCTTTTCGTGGAGTATCCTGATGTCGCTGAATGTCATATTCAGTAATGTTTGGGGAATCATATTGAATGAATGGAAAGGTGTTAGCAGAAAAACGATTATCGTATTAATTACCGGTATGGGAATACTGATATTCTCATTGCTGTTACCGAGTTTATAGATGACTTTTCGGGAATACCCGAAGCAATTAATATAGAAAAAAAATGACAACAATTGGAAACAACAGCCTTTTGATGGCTGAAATTGGCCGTATCGCTGAGGTGGCAGGCTATCTCTGGACAAAAGGATGGGCCGAAAGAAATGGAGGAAATATATCTGTTAATCTGACCGGTTTATTGACACCGGAAGAAATGGCATTGCCGGCACTTGCTCCTGCTATTCAGTTGCAGGAAGCAATGACCGCCCTTGGAGGACATGTATTTTATGTGACCGGGACAGGCAAACGGATGCGGTATGTCGCACAGGACCCGTTCGCAAATGGTTCGCTGATCCGGATAGCACCGGACGGAAAAAGCTATGAGATCATTGCCGAACAACCTGTCGCCCCGACATCCGAACTGCCGTCTCACCTGATGATGCACAATTATCTCCGTTCCTTGGGACGTGATAACAAGGTCGTTTTGCATACGCATCCGACAGAACTGATCGGTATGACGCATTGTAAACCATTCCTCGATTCGCAGGTAATCACCCGGACGTTATGGGGCATGATCCCCGAATGCCGTATCATCGTACCGAAAGGCGTCGGTATTGTCCCTTATGAAATACCGGGAACGATCGAACTGGCACATGCTACGATCAAACAACTGGAAAAACATGATGTTGTATTTTGGGAAAAACATGGAATTCTGGCAGTCGGCGAAGATCTGATCGAATGTTTTGACGCAATCGACACCTTGGCAAAATCTGCTCAAATCTATCTGAGTGCCCGCATGGCCGGCTATGAACCGGCAGGAATGACCGACCAACAGTTGGATGATCTGGTTCCTGCTTTTGGGTTGTAGTTCCTGTAGCGTGTGAGAGGTTCAGAATTAGAAAGTTTTGAGCTATCTGCTAATTATAGGATGAGCCAGTTAGTGACGGTGTCTTTAGGCTGTAGGCCTGTAACAAATTAGCCCAGGGTTAGAACCCTGGGTTCCCTTGAATCCTTTTCTTTTTGAGGCACCCTGTAGGGGTGCAACAAGGTAGAAAGGGTTGATATTTATCTTGTACCGCCCCTACCGACGATGCAACAATCAAACCTGATAAAAACTAAACCTGTCCATAGAAGCAAATTGATTCATTATTGATAATACCATGAAAAAGATACTTATACTTCTTACTCTTTTATGTTCCCTGCCGGTACTGGCCCAGCAACGCGACAGCCGGGTACGCGAATATCTTTCCCCGACGCGTATTGTCTGGCAACAACATAGCGAATTGATAAAAAATGGCGATAAACTGCTCCTGCCGGGTAACGGACAGGCAGAATTAACAGATCGTGCCCTTTGCAAGATGACCAGTACGTCAGAAGAGCATCCGGCCCTTTTGTTTGATTTCGGGAAAGAACTTCAGGGAGGCATTCAGATTGTGACCGGTGCTTTTTCCAATAAAAGCCCTATAAAGATGCGTGTCCGTTTCGGAGAATCTGTCAGTGAAGCCATGTGTGAAATTGAAGGGAAGAACGGGGCCAGTAATGACCATGCAATACGTGATTTTGTTGTCACATTGCCCTGGTTGGGTGTGTTGGAAGTCGGTAATTCCGGTTTCCGTTTTGCCCGTATAGACCTGATGAGCGATTCTACGGAAGTTTCCTTGAAAGAAATCCGTGCTATTTCTACATTCCGTGATATTCCGTACAAAGGTTCTTTCCGGAGTAGCGACGAACGGCTGAATAAAATCTGGCAGACTGGTGCATATACGGTTCATTTGAATATGCAGGAATATCTCTGGGACGGTATTAAGCGTGATCGTTTGGTTTGGTTGGGTGATATGCATCCGGAAGTGATGACCGTAAATACTGTTTTCGGTTATAACGAAGTCGTTCCAAAGAGCCTTGACCTGATCCGTGATGTAACGCCTCTTCCCGCTTGGATGAATGGTATCAGTGCCTATTCGATCTGGTGGTTGCTGATCCAGCGTGACTGGTATTATCATCATGGAGATGTGGCTTACCTGAAAGAACAGCAAACTTATATGAGCGACCTTCTGCGTCTTCTGATTTCTAAAGTGGATGCAGACGGACGTGAGAAACTGGATGGATGGCGTTTCATGGACTGGCCGTCAAGTGAGAATCAGGTGGCGATCGATGCCGGTCTGCAATCGCTGGTTCTGATGGCCATGAGGGCAGGCGATGAATTATGTACAACACTTGGTGACGATGTGCTGGCATCCCAATGTCGTGAAACGGCGAAGAAAATGGAAAAGGCGGCTCCGAAGGTGATCAAGCCTTTGTTGAAATCAAAAATAGCACCGGATGCTCCGGGCTCAAAACAGGGTGCGGCTTTATTGGCCCTGGCTGGTTTGATGAAACCGGAAGAGGCAAACAGTAAATATCTGTCAGTAGGCGGGGCACGTGGATTCTCTACTTTCTACGGATATTATATGTTGCGTGCAATGGCTGCTGCCGGAAATTATCAGGGAGCGATCGATGTGATCCGCCAGTATTGGGGAGCGATGATCGACCTGGGTGCTACTACGTTCTGGGAAGATTTCAATATGGACTGGCTTCCGAATGCGGCACGTATCGACGAACTTGTGCCTGAAGGGAAAAAGGATATTCACGGTGATTATGGTGATTATTGCTATAAAGGTTTCCGTCATAGTTTGTGTCATGGCTGGGCTTCCGGTCCGACATCATGGCTGAGTGAATACGTCTTGGGTGTTCAGGTGGTGGAGCCGGGATGCCGTGCAGTCCGTATCACCCCGCATCTGGGCGATTTAAAATGGGTGGAAGGTACTTTCCCGACTCCGCAGGGTGTAATAACGATCCGTCACGAGAAAGGAGCGGACGGTAAGGTGAAAAGCGAAGTAAAGGCTCCGGACGGTGTGAAAGTATATCTGGAGAATTAAATAAAATTGATAACCTGTAAAAGCGATCGTATTATGAAAAAGTATCTCTTACTGTGTGTATGCGCCGGATTTTTGGCTTCGGCAGAAGCTAAAACGAAAACGGACTGGAAAGCAAACTGGATAAATACGGAACAATGCCAGAGTGCGAGCAATACCTGGCTGGCCTATCGTAAAACGGTAACTTTGGCTGAAGTTCCCCGGACACTGACCGCACATATTGCAGCCGACAGTAAATATTGGTTATGGATTAACGGCCGGATGGTGGTGTTTGAAGGAGGCTTGAAACGTGGTCCTTCTCCTTATGATACTTATTACGATTCGGTAGAGATTGCTCCTTACCTTACGTCGGGGGAAAATACGATCGCTGTTCTGGTATGGCATTTTGGCAAGAACGGATTCAGCCATGTGAACAGTGGACTGGCAGCCTTGCTGTTTGAGGCGATTGCTCCCGGCATAGAGATTGTATCCGATAAAAGCTGGAGTTGTAGGGTATATGATGCTTATCAGAATACCGGTGCTCCTTATCCGAACTATCGCTTGTCGGAAAGCAATATCCGTTTTGATGCCCGCAGAACATTGGAAGGATGGAACCAGCCTGGTTATAAGAATACGTTTCCCGGTGCCGAGATCGCTTCAGTGGTCGGTAAAGCGCCTTTGGGAAACCTGGTTGAACGTCCTATTCCGCTCTTTAAGGATTTCGGTTTAAAGGAGTATCCGGGTGTCCGCCGGTCGGAGAGAGGAGATACCCTGTTCTGCCGTTTACCTTACAACTGCCAGTTTACACCCTATCTGAAAGTGGAGTCGGCGGAAGGTGCGACAATTCATATGCAGACGGATAATTATCGGGGTGGAGGACCGGAAAATGTCCGTGCCGAATATGTTACCCGCAACGGCATACAGGAGTATGAAAGTTACGGCTGGATGAGCGGTCATGAGATGTGGTATATTCTTCCCGAAGGAGTAAAAGTACTGGAAGTTAAGTATCGTGAAACCGGCTATGATACAGAGTTTGCCGGATCGTTTCAATGTAACGATCCTTTCCTGAACGAACTTTGGAAACGTTCTGCGAGAACATTATATATAACGATGCGTGACAATTATATGGATTGTCCCGAACGCGAACGTGCTCAATGGTGGGGAGATGAGGTGAACGAGTTGGGAGAGGCTTTCTATGCACTTTCTCCTTCTTCTCATAAGCTGGCCGTTAAAGGTATTTATGAACTGATGAACTGGCAGCGTGCCGACGGCTCATTGTTTGCTCCTGTTCCTGCCGGTAACTGGTCGAAGGAGTTGCCTTTGCAGATGCTGGCTTCGGTGGGTTGGTATGGTTTCCATACACAGTATTATTATAGCGGAGACAGTACATTTATTCCGGTTATTTATGACCGTCTGCATCGTTATCTGCATGAAACATGGCAGGTCGATAAGAGTGGCTTGCCCATCGAACGCAGTGGCGAATGGAGTTGGGGTGACTGGGGCGAACAGATCGATATGGGGGTATTGACGAACTGCTGGTATTATCTGGCACTGAAAGCAGAAAAGGAGTTTGCACTTCAACTGGGAAAGAAAGCAGATGCGGAAGAGATCACCCGTATGATGTATAGTATTGAGAAATGTTTTAATACAAAATTCTGGACCGGCACTGCATATCGTTCTCCTGGTTATCATGGCAAGGATGACGACCGTTCGCAGGCTATGGCCGTTTTATCCGGTCTGGCGGCAAAAGACAAGTATCCTGCCATACTGAAGGTCTTGAAAAAAGAATATCATGCCAGTCCTTATATGGAAAAGTATGTATTGGAAGCACTTTTTCAGATGAATGCCCCGGAGGTTGCCTTGCAGAGGATGCGTGACCGGTATGCCGGTATGTTAAGCTATAAGGATTATACCACCTTATTTGAGGGTTGGGGAGTCGGTGCTGAAGGTTTCGGAGGAGGAACGATCAACCATGCCTGGAGCGGAGGACCGCTGACGTTGCTGAGCCAGAAAGTGTGTGGAATTGAACCGACATCTCCCGGTTTCCGTACATTCCGCATAAAACCTCAGATGGGGACTTTGACGGAAGCTTCGGCATCAGTACCTACCCATTACGGGGATATAAAAGTGAAATTACGCAAGTCAGGACGTACTATATTAATGGAAATACAAGTTCCGGAACAGACGAGTGCAGAGGTTGTTTCGCCGAAAGGAAAGATACAGCAGATAGGCTCCGGAACATATAATTTAAAGTGCCCCTTTTAATCGGGGCACTTTTTGTATTAATTCTGACGAATATATTTAAGGTTTATATATTGTTTAATAATCTCACATTATCTACTTTTGCGGCGGAGAATAAACGATTATTAATCAATGGCAAAAAGAAAAGGCAAAGCAAAATCGCGGAAAAAGAAGAATCAGGGGGCATCTTTGGTTTCTGTAATCAGGCGTATATTTGTTCTTGCGGCCTTAGTGGTTATCTGTTTTATCGGCCTGTTATATGTGTTTAACTATTTCTATCCTACTTCCGGCAAGAAGCCTGTGGCGGTAGAACAGAAGAAGCAGCCTGCTGACCCAGTAAAGGAAAAACCGGCAGATAAAAAGCCTGCCATTGTTCCCCCTCGTCCGAAAACAACTACTTTTAAAGTTCCGGCAAATGCCGAAATCCCTAAATTGAAGGCTAAACGTTCCGAGCAAGTGATCCGTCACGAAGGGTATACCGTATCCTACAATTCAGATTATAAGATTGCAAACTGGGTAGCTTACGAGCTGACTGCCGAAGAGGCGAAAAGCAAAAAGACGGAACGTTCTAATAAATTCGTACCGGACCCGATGGTAAAAGGTGCGACAGCAACAAATGAAGATTATACCCGCACAGGTTACGACCGTGGTCATATGGCTCCTGCCGGTGACATGAAGTGGTCGGCAAAGGCAATGCGTGAATCATTTTATTTCAGTAATATCTGTCCGCAGAAACCGGCGCTGAACCGGGGTATCTGGAAAGAACTGGAAGAGCAGAGCCGTCTATGGGCGAAAGATTACGGATCTTTGCTGATTGCTACCGGTCCTGTAATTACGGACAATATGAAACGGATGGGAAAGAATCAAGTAGGTGTTCCTGACGCGTTTTACAAAGTGATTTGTTACGTTTCGGGAAGTGAATATAAAGCAATTGCGTTCATTTTGGAAAATAAGGATTATAAAAAAACTTCTTTGAAGTCAATGGTGATACCTGTTGATAGTGTGGAAAAAGTAACAGGAATTGATTTCTTTCCGGCTGTTCCCGATGAACAGGAAAGGGTAATGGAAGCAAAAATAGATTGGGACAGTTGGTCCTTTTGACACTAGTAGTTTGTACGAGCAATATAGAAGTAAGACAAGCAAATGTAAGTAGCAGCCGTTCGGTTCCGAAGGAGCGGCGCAATTAGAACAATTAGTGGAAAATGAGTGTTGTATAACTATGATTTAACGCATAGTTTTATATGACTGCATACAAGTATATATAATTATAATAAGTAACTAAATAACTAAATCAAGTTGTTATCATGAATGGTAAATTGATTCCCGTTTTTGTATTGACAGCATTGATGTCATGTAGCCAGCCTCCGGTAAAGGAACAGGGCCCTCGTCCGGTGAAGCTGGAAGAAGTGACATCTTTGGATATGGTAGAAAAATCATTTAGCGGTGTTGTATCGCCTGATCAATTTAGTGACCTGGCTTTTAAGATGTCCGGTCCGCTGATTTCATTAAATGTCGAAGAAGGACAGAAAGTACGTACAGGGCAAATCGTAGCCGAAATAGACCCACAGGATTTCAAATGGGATTATGAAGCCAAAAAGGCTTCTTTCCAGACAGCACAGGCACAGTTGCAGCGTGCAGAAAGACTTCTGGCTAAACAGGCAATCTCTCAACAGGAGTATGAATCGACAAAGGCTGCTTATTCCAATGCGCAGGCAGCATTCGAAAACTCACAGAATACCTTGGAGCAGACTAAGCTGCGTGCTCCTTTCGATGGCTTCATCCAAAAGAAATATGTAGAGAACTATCAGAAGGTACAGATGGGACAAGGTATTGTCTGCCTGATAAACCCGAACAAATTGCAGGTGCAGTTTACAATGCCTGAAACGAATATCACTTACTTCTCCACTCCCTACAGCATCTTTGTAGAGTTTGACAATTACAAAGGAACCCGTTTCAAAGCGAAAGTAAAAGAATATGTGGAAGCCTCGCCCGATGGTTCTGGCGTACCGGTATTCCTTTATATTGATGATCCCGAATTTAATCTGAACAAATATAAGGTAGCCGTAGGTTTCTCCTGTCGTGTAATCCTGAACATAGAGAGCAAGAGTTTCAATGAAGGGGCCGTGTTGATTCCGCTGTCTGCTATCGTTGCCGACGAACCGAACAGCGGTAATAAATATGTGTTCGTCTATAACCCGCAAACCTCGAAAGTGGAACGTCGTAAGATTACGGAAAAAGAACTGGTCGGCAAAGACGGTGTTGTCGTAACCGAAGGTTTGAAAGCCGGAGAACAGATCGTTACTGCCGGAGTAACCCGCCTTGTCGACGGACAACAAGTAAAAGTATTAACAGATTAAGAGGATAAGCAATGAATATTCCAAAATATTCCTTAGAGAATACGAAGATTATATACTTCTTCCTGGCTGTTATGCTGATAGGTGGTATATACTCTTTCTTTAAATTGCCGAAGAAGGAAGATGCTCCCTTTGTGATCAAGCAGGCTGTGCTTGTTACACAATATCCGGGTGCGACTCCTTTCGAGGTAGAAAAACTGGTCACCGAGCCAATCGAACGTGAGATTCAATCTATGTCTGACGTGCTTCAGATCAAGTCTGAATCTTATTTCGGTATGTCAAAGATTTCGATTGAACTTCAGCCGACACTCGACCCTGATAACATGCCTGTTAAGTGGGATGAACTTCGCCGTAAAGTGGCGAATATAGAGCCCCGCTTGCCGAGTGGTGCTTCTTCCATCTCAGTCAGCGATGATTTTGGAGACGTGTTTGGTATCTATTACGCTTTGAGTGCGGATGATGGTTATACCTATGATGAATTGCGTGACTGGGCCCAGAAGATCAAGACGGAATTGTCTCCCGTTCCCGGTGTTCAGAAAGTATATCTGTTTGGTGAACAGACACAAGTTATTAATGTAAGGATTTCAGTTCCTAAACTAGCAAACCTCGGTATCGACCCGAACTCGATACAGCAAGTGTTGCAAACGCAAAACCTGCTGGTAAATACCGGAGATATCAATACGGGTAACTACCAGTTGCGTGTCCGGGCGGAAGGAACCTATAAGAATATCCAGGATATCCGCGACCAGTTGATCGTAACCAAAAGCGGTAGTGAAGTCCGTTTAGGAGATATTGCTATTGTGGAACGAGGTTATATGGATCCTCCTTCCAATCTGATGCGTGTGGATGGCAAACGTGCTATTGGTATCGGAGTTGCAACAGGTGCTAAAGATGACGTGGTGGCTGTCGGTAATGATGTAGCTGCCCACCTCCAGGAGATGGAACAATTGTTCCCTGTCGGAATGGACCTGAAAACGATCTATCCGGAAAACAAGATAGCAGATGAAGCGAACAATGGTTTTATCCTGAACCTGATCGAATCGTTGTTGATTGTAATCGTGGTGATCTTCCTGGTGATGGGATCACGTGCCGGTATGCTGGTGGGTAGTTCGCTGCTCTTCTCAGTGGGCGGTACTTTATTGCTTATGCTGATCTGGGGCGTCGGACTGAACCGTACTTCGCTGGCTGCCTTTATCATTGCAATGGGTATGCTGGTGGATAATGCGATAGTTGTAACCGACAATGCGCAGGTGGGTATCAAGCGGGGATTGTCCCGTTATCAGGCCCTGATCGATGGGGCGACCAAACCGCAATGGGCATTGCTGGGGGCTACCTTTATCGCTGTCTGTTCATTCCTGCCGATGTATCTGGCTCCGGCTTCAGTAGCCGAAATCGTTAAACCGTTGTTTATCGTATTGGCTGTTTCATTAGGTTTAAGTTGGATACTGGCATTGACTCAGACAACAACTTTCGGTAACTTTATCCTGAAAGAGGCTAAACCGGGCGAGTCGAAGGATCCGTACGATACGAAACTGTATCATAAATTCGAAGGAGTGCTGGGTCGTCTGATCAAACGCAGATGGATAACTATTACTTCCGTGATTGCGACATTATTCCTCTCCTTATTTATTATGAGTATCATGCCGCAGAGTTTCTTCCCGATCATGAACAAACCTTATTTCCGTGCCGACCTGATCTTCCCTGAAGGGTACAGTATTTACGACGTGGAGAAGAATGTTAAGCTGATTGAAGATTACCTGAGTAAGAACGAGAATATCAAGTCATATTCATTTACCCTGGGAGGTTCACCGGTCCGCTATTACCTGGCAAGTTCGTCGGTAGGTCCGAAACCCAACTTTGCCAATGTGCTGATTGAAACTAAAAAGGCGGAGGATGCACAGGCGGAAGAAGGTAAATTCTATGACTATATGGTGGCTAACTATCCTGATATCTTGACCCGTTCAGCCTTGTTTGCCTTGTCTCCGGTACCAGATGCCGCTATCGAGATCGGTTTTATCGGCGACAATGTGGATACACTGGTCGCTTTAACGGAACAAGTCAAAGAGATTGCCCGCCAGTACGACCAGGTGATGGAAGTGCGTGACAGTTGGGGGAATAAAGTACCGGTATGGAAACCGATGTACTCACAGGAAAAAGGTCTGCGCCTGGGTATTACCCGCCAGCAGGTTGCTTATTCCCTTCGTTCGGCAACAAACGGTGTACCATTAGGCGAATATCGTGAAGGCGATGTCTTCATGCCTATCCTGATGAAGGATGCCGACAGGGATTCTATGAACCTGAACGATATTAGAACATTGCCGGTTTACAGTGCCAAAGGACGTTCCGTCAAAGTTGAACAGGTTATCGACGATTTCTCTCTCGATTATGAATATAATGTAGTGAGACGTTACAACCGTCAGCCATACATGATGATGCAATGTGAGCCGAAACGCGGCGCTAACACCATGGCTGCTTTCAGCCATCTTTGGACAGAAGCTCAAAAACAAATACAGGTTCCTGAAGGTTATAAGATGACTTATTTCGGAGAACAAAGCGAACAGGATAAAGGTAACAAAGCGATTGCCGCCAATATTCCGTTGATGTTCGGTCTGATCTATGTTACCCTGTTGTTCCTTTTCCCGAAATATTACCGTAAACCGGTGTTGATTATGGCTATGCTTCCGTTGATCTTCATCGGTGTGGTACTAGGATTACTGGTATTCGGCAAGTCGCTCGACTTCTTTGCGATGCTGGGATTGTTGGGACTGATCGGTATGAATATTAAGAATGCGATTGTGCTCGTCGATGAGATTGGTTTGCAAATGGATAACGGACTGGCTCCTGTCAATGCTGTTATCGAGGCAACCAAGACACGTATCGTGCCTGTTACGATGGCCTCGGGTACAACGATTCTGGGTATGCTTCCGTTGCTGGGCGACGCGATGTTTGCAGGTATGGCCGCAACGATCATGGGAGGTTTGTTTGTTTCAACCATCCTGACCATCTTCGTGCTTCCGGTTACCTATTGTATTTTCTTTAAGATTAAATCGGAATAAGATATGAAAAGTAAACTGATAATAGGTTGTATGTTACTGGGTGCCCTGTCTGCGAAAGCACAGGTGCAGCCCATTACGGCAGCCGAATACAAAGAAAAAGTACTTGAATACAGCCGTCAGATCAAGCAAAGTTCGGAAGAACGGATTGCAATGCAGCATGCTATTAAAGCAGCTAAAACAGCATTCTTCCCGGCTGTGGATTTCTCCGGAAGTTATCAATACCGTATAAATAAATACGAATTGGGAATGGGAGATGGCATACCCGGTATTGAAATGGACCATAATACGTATAGTCTTGGTGCCACAGTAAGCCAACCTATTTACGCCGGCGGACAAATTTACAACAATTATAAGGCTGCCGAAATCCAGGGTCAGATCGCTACTGAGGCCGAAGAGCTGACGACCGATAACATCGTTTATGCCGCAGATATGAACTATTGGTCTGTAGCCGCCCGTAAAGGCATGTACGGTGTAATGACACAGTATGTCGATATCGTACAGGAACTGGCAAACGTGCTGACTCTCCGTTTTCAGGACGGACAGATCAGCAAGACTGACCTGTTGCAGGTACAGGCCCGTTTAAAGGAAGCCGAGTTGAATAAAAGTGCCGCTTATAAGGATTATCAGATTGCATTGCAGAATCTGAATGTCCTGATGGGCGTTCCTCCAATGGAACCGATAACGATCACAGACTCTATTACGATGGTTTTACCGTTGCCTATGCAGGTCGGTGAATCGGCAGCATTGGAAAACCGGCCGGACTACCTGATCTCCAAACTGAACATCGAGTATCAGAAAAGACAGATCAACCTATCAAAAGCAAAATATAATCCGACCCTGTCTGTCGGTTTTCAGGGCACATGGGGAACTCCTATGCTGAACGTAAAAGGCTCCGATAACTTATGGACACCGGCTGTATTTGCTTCTTTAAAGATTCCTTTGTTCCGTTGGGGTGCCCGTTTCAAGGAAGTAAATTCCCAAAAAGCCGTGCTGCGCAGTAAAGAGTATGCAATGGATAATACCCGCGACCAGATCACTCAGGAAGTGGCTAATGCATGGACAAGCCTGACAGAGAATACTAAACAGATCGATGTCGCTGAAGAGGCTTGTAAGATAGCAGAAGAGAACCTGGATCTGAATACATTCAGTTACAACGAAGGAAAGCTACCCATCGTCGATGTCCTTTCTGCCCAGTTGTCATGGATACAGTCTTATAGCAGCCTGATCCAGACCTGGTACCAGCAAAAAGCATCATTGGCCCAGTATAATAAGGCTATTGGTATCCGACGGATGCAGTGACCTCTGGTAAAATACATACTAAGTAAAATCTGTTTCTCCCTATTGGAACACTTGTTTCATTAGGGAGAAACTTTTGTTTCATTACTATGAAACAGTTTCAAGGTTGTATGTTTATATTTGAATACAATTGCTTGAAGGTTAGAAAGCATTAGTTTTTATCTTTGTATCCGTTTAAGAAAACAAAAACAAGATGGAGATTATAAGATTGACAGCAACGGATCATCCGCGGTATACTGCTTTTAGAAACATATATGATATAAGTTTCCCAATCTATGAACAACGGACTGTGGAGCAGCAACTGGACGCGTTTTCAGACAGCCGGTATCATCTGGATTGTTATATTGATCCGGTCAATGATCTTTTATTGGGCTTTATCGCTTATTGGAGGTTCGATAGTTATACGTATGTGGAACATTTTGCAATCCATCCGAATGAGCGCGGGAAAGGTCTGGGAGGTTTGATTCTGAAGAATCTGATAGAGCAGGAAAGTGGACGTGTATTATTAGAAATAGATCCTGTTACGGATAATGTCTCTGCTGCCCGCCTGCATTTTTATCAGTTACATGGGTTTGTAGAAAATCAGTTTCCTCATACCCATCCGGCTTACAGAAAGGGATATCCGGATCATTCGTTAGTTGTTCTTTCCTCCGGGGAAACCATCCCGGATATTGAATATAAGCGGTTCGCTTCAGATTTGAATCGGGTTATAATGAAAAAGGGAAGGTGACGAACCTTCCCTTTTTCATTATATAGTTTCTTTTTATTCTTTACTCAACGCTTTCAGGGATGCGAAGAATGTGGAACCTTTACCTTCTTCCGACTCGAACCAGAGCTTTCCGTCATGCTGTTCAACAAAGTCTTTGCACAGCATCAAACCTAATCCGGAACCTTTTTCATTATTCGTTCCATAGGACGTGAAGTGAGTATTCTGTTTTAACAGCTTTTCCTGGTCTTCTTTCTTTATCCCCTTGCCGGAGTCTTTGACGCTGATAATGACATGGTCTCCTTCTATCTTGGAACCGATAGTAATTGTTCCGCCTTCAAAGCTGAACTTAATAGCATTTGAAATAAGGTTCCTGATGACTGTTTTGATCATATCTATATCAACAAAACCGGATAATTCTTTGTCCATGTCCTGTAATTGGATAGTCAGTCCTTTTTGGGTTGCCATCGGGATATATATTTCTGCTGTGCTTGAAACCAGGCTGTTTATATCAGTTTCCTGTTTATATACGTTTTGTTTCTTCAGACGGTTTTTGGCCCACTTAAGCAAATTATCCAACAGCAGGAAGATTTCTTCCGATGTCTTGTTCATCATCTGGAGCATTTCAAATACTTCCGGACTTACCTGGTCCTTATCTACCATCATAAGGATCGCATTGTTCATCATTTTCAGAGAACCTAGCGGCGAACGCAGGTCATGGGCGATAACGGAATAAAGGGTGTCACGGGATTCTATGGTGTTTTCCAGTTCCTGCTTAATTCGTTTAATGCTGAATAACTCGAAACGGTGGGCTACGCGCTTAACCAATTCCTCTCTCTGGAACGGTTTCGTCACATATTCTGTTGCTCCGAGCTGGTAACCTTTTACTATACTCTGCATATCACTCAGGGCCGACATGATAATAACAGGTATATCGTTTGTGTCCGGATTGCTTTTAAGATGCTGTAATACTTCGTATCCATCCATCTCCGGCATCATGATATCTAATAGTATGAGATTAGGGTGCTTGTCATGTGCCAGACGTAAAGCCTTGGCTCCGCTGTCACAGGTTAATAGCCTGTAGCCTTCTTTTTTTAATATAGCTTGTACTAACATGACGTTGGTTGGTACATCGTCAACGATCAATACTGTATATCCTGCTGCTAAATTATCCATATCAAATTTAAACTTTTCTTGATATTCAATCACTATGCGTACGCAAAAATATTAATAATGTTTGAATTTACAGGCGTTTTCCTTGTTACATTTTAGAATTATTTTTTTTATTGAATTCTTTTTGCTTTCTCCCATGCTCCATTCCCTTTATTTCCAGCTAAATAGAAAAAACCTCTTATCACATTTATATTCATGAAAGAGAAGTAGTAGGGGATAAAAAACAACTTGTTTCGAACATTTTTCTGTTCCATCATATAACCTGCATAAGCCATTATATAGAATGCAACTTGTAAAAGTAGTAAAAATATATAAGTAAACTTACCATAACAGGCTAATATTATATTTAATGGTATTAAAAGAAATAACATGACCGGTGTAATGGTCCATCGTAAGACACGATGGCTCACAAATTGAAAACTAAGTATACCATAACGGAAGATGTTGAACAGGTTTCGCAGACGCCAGACAGATTGCAATCCTCCGGCAGCAATGCGTATTTTGCGTTTTTCTTCCTCTTTCATATTGAGGGAAGCGGTTTCGGTAGCGTAGGCTTCTTTACAAAAGGCTATTTTATAGCCTTTTTGTGCAATACGTAATGAAAGAATGAAGTCGTCAAGAAGGGTGTCTGACGGCATTTGTTCGAATAACTCCGTCCGTACGGCAAATAATTCTCCTGCTGCTCCGACTGCCGAATACAACCGGTAGTCTAATGCTTTCAGGCTGATTCGTATTTCCAGTAAATGCCTTCTCCCGCCGTAGCTCCCTGGGCAGTGTTTGTTTCCACTCTTTTTTCTCCGGCTACGCAGCCGACCTCCGGATTGGAGAATTGGCGGATAATTTCATGCACGGCTTCTTTATTAAGCATGGTATTTGCATCCGTAAAGATGACGTAGGGCGTTGTTATGTATTGTATACCTCGGTTCAGGGCGGCTGTTTTACCTCTTCGTTCCGGTTGGAAAAGCACGGTTACTTCCGGGTATTGTTTCAGGAGTTCATTCGTACGGTCGTTCGACCCGTCTGTAACCCAAACGATTTTAAGCTTATCAGTCGGATAGGCGAGGGCATGACTGTTCTCCATCTTAGATGCAACGATATCTTCTTCATTGTATGCCGCAATGAAGAGAGTAACTTCAGGAAGAGGCTCAGGCAATCCTATGCTTATGGTTTTTTTGAAGAGTTCTTTTACTTTTACTAATACATATAATAATGTACCGTATCCCAGATAGGTATAGAAGACTATAAAGATACCGATCCAAAATAGCCATTCGATTACAGTGTAAAATACTTCTTGCATGGTTTTATATTTATTTATCTGATAAAAGAGATTCCGTCTATTCCTCCTTTAAGCAAAGGAAGTATCAGCTTGAATTTTCCTTGGCATAAATAAGTCAGAAAGTGCTTAGGTAAAGCAACAAAAAGCTGATATAGATATGAACATTTCCTTTCAAATGGGTCAGACAATGTTCTTTGGGCAAATATCAAGCGATTGCGGGTATGAAAATATACTTGTAGCGGACTTTGCAGACCGACACTGGCACTTTCTTTATGTCCGACGACTGCCTGAGGTTCATACCAGATACTAAATCCGGCTTTATGCATGAAAGTACACCAATCCAGTTCTTCATAATATAAAAAATAGTATTCGCTCATATAACCGAACTTTTGAGTATCAGCCGTCCGGATCATCATGGCTGCTCCATTGGCAAAGGCTGTTTCCTGCGGGACATCAAACCTTCCGTCGTCTTCCTGTGAGTAGCCGATGAACTCGTTACGGAGTGTTATGTAACTCATTGGAGTGGCTCCTGCATATTGCAGTTTATTGTTTTGCGGCCAGAAAGTCGTTTTAGGGGAGACACATCCTATTTTTTCATCACTATCCAGCCGTTTTACCAGTATCTCAAGAATAGGGCGGGTAATGATCGTATCGTTATTCAGGAAAAACAAGTAATCACCGGTTGCCTGTTTGACACCGATGTTATTTCCTTCCGCGAATCCGAGATTGATCTCGTTTCGTATTACTTTTGCATCAGGATATTTTTCTTTTAACAAAGTGTAATCTTTCAGGCTGGCTGAACCGTTATCCACAACTATCAGTTCGTAAGGATAATTTTCATGCCGTTTTAATGATTCAATCATTTCACATGTATCTGTGACCCCGTTATAATTAACAGTGATTATGGAGACTTTTTTATTCATGATTATTCTTTTTAGTGATATGATGCGGTGTATTGTTGAAACTCATGTCTTTCTTTTTTACGCGGCAAATCGAGGCCGTGTAACTGCGTAACAGTGCTATCATCATTGATGGTAGTTTTGTTATGCTGACGAAAAAGTCCCGGGTGTACATATTCCGGGGTATTGCTAAGAGATATGTTCCTATTTTGATGATTAGCAGGCAATACCATTTAATTGCAACGGGAAACGATACGACAGACCAGAAGAGTATCATCAAGAATATCAGCAAAAAACGGACTGGTCTGGGGAAAGGGATCCATTGGATGACCTTGTCAATATATGACAGATTTATCTTCCTTATATTAAAATCCTTTGTTATCAGGGAAAATGCAAGAATCTGTGCATGGAACCATCTTGATCGTTGTCTGATCAGAATGTCTTGTCTGGCGGTCTTCTCATCATATACATATATATCATCACTATAATCTACGAATATGTTGTCTCTGGCCAGGATGGCTTCCAGTTCTTTGTCTTCTGCAAAGGTTTTGCACTCATGCATATGTTGTTTCAGCCATTCAAAATCAAAAACCATTCCGGAACCGATCAAAGCTGATGATAGTCCAACGTTCACACGTCCTTTTCTGAATATAGTATTATTTATCTCTTCTGAAATGCCATCCCACACGGCAACGGATGTGTTTTCATTTTTCCGGGTTCTGTGGGCCTGCAATACTTTAACTGTTTGTGTGGCTTGGTTTATGCGGGTCAGGAAGTCTGTGTCGGTAATATTATCGGCATCCATAATAATAACCCGGTCAAATCCTTCCAAGTGATCTAATGCATAAGATATGGATTTATGCTTCATACTTTCTTGAAAGTCAGGAGTAAAAAGAGTTATTGGCAATTGCCCCAAAGCGAGATTGGTTGCCTCCTCCATATGATCAGAGACCACTACTACCTGAAATTTATCCCGGGGATAATCTTGCTTCATAAAACTTTCAACAGATTCTTTTATTACCCGGTCTTCCTTATAGGCAGCAAAGATAACTACAATGCTTTGTGTTTTAACATGGTCTGTCTTTCCTTTTTTTCTTTTGACAAAAGAGGCCAAAGTGAAAAAAAGATTGTATCCTGTGAATAGTACAGTGATAACAAACAGTAGAATATCTATTTTTAAAATAAGATTCATTTCTTTTTTTACAAAAATAGAGATAAATATTAGTAAACTTTGATTTTCAATAAGTTTTTTCGCCTCTGATACAAAAAACTTTTAGCAAAGAGGCGTCTTGTATTATATATGCAAGCCTTCTGCAAATAAGAGACTTTGCAGAAGGCTTGCTATGAATAACTTACGTCCATGCAATATTTTATTTACTATTATTATATTCTGCCAGAGAGATTGGTTTGTGAACGAATATCCTCCTTTTTATCATTGTTTTTATCAAATGCATAATGACCTTTATTGATATTGCAACATCTTGTTGTTTAGAACGAATTGGGAAAATTTTATGTTGCATCTCTTCAGTCCATGTCTTTTCAAAAAAGGATCTGTAATATTCGTCTTGCGGATTGACTAGTATATCAATTGTATCATTCCATTCATATCTGACTGTATTGACCTGATGGTAGGACAAATAGAAAGTTCTTAAGGCCAGACTTTGATACGGAAGAAAATTGAGAAAAGTTCTCCCCTAGTCGGGGTATATCCTTGGCAATTTGTCCTTTTCAAATAGTACTAGTTTACCATCTATTTCCAAACAAACCCATTTGTGGGCTAATTTAGGAAACAAGGACTCTCCAACTAAACTAGGTAGTTCCAGATATCCTTTTGATGCAACACGCTGTAACTCTTTTACAAATCCAATAGGATCATCAGTGTGTTCAAGAACCTGATTACATATAATGTAATCAAATTCTTTATTCTGGAATGGCATGCTGGCGCCATCCGCATTTATAAATTTCTGGTGGGGGAATATCTTTACCTCTCCACTTCTGTGATAGTTCGAGCTGATGTATTTCTCAACAATTACATTCGCCCGATAGCTGGGATTATGCCCGCTACCTACTTCTAATACATAATCACTCTTTTTAATATTCAGATCATAACGATCTATTGGTGTACGATGTCCCATAGCTTTTATTTTTTAGTTATTTATTCTTCTATCGCTTTTATAACTTTATTCATTTGTGCTTCCCATGAAAGTGAAAGAATAGAGCTTCTTATTTCCAAAGGGATAGGATTTAACTTTTTGTAAAACTCTATTATTTTATTTACTTCAATAGGACTTTCGTCTGCCGGGACCTTTAAGATGTAAGGCTTGTCCTCAAAGTCACTGTCTTGTTCCGAATAGATGAAAGATAAGCCGCGAGCCGCATATTCCCGGTTCTTAAGTGTTTTTATATTGGTTATACCACTACGATGGCGCGCCAGACTACCAATGGCCATATCTGATTGTTCAAAAAGCTGATCTAATTCTTCACCATGTTTTGCCCCATGTAGAATGATATAAGGCTCCAGATGATTTGTTTCAATCAGTGGTAAAATATCATTTTTCTCTCTTTCCCCAAAAAAATTACCGACTAGGTGGAAAAACACTTTGTAATCGGGGGTTTTCTTATAATAATTAACCAGGCCTTGTACAAGACGGTCGAATCCATGCCAGTAATGTATCTCTGCGACTCCAATCAAATGGAGTTCGTGAGAAGTGTCATTTGTTTTTTGTTTCAATTTTATTTTGTTAAAATCGACTCCATTGGATATCTGGATTGTGGAAGTACCAAAAATACTTTTATAATCAGAAAATGTAACAATCCGGCATAATTGTTTGGCTAGACTATTCCTGAAATACTTATCCAGAAATCGTTGTAGTTTTCTTTCGGAAGAGGGTGTCTCATTATCATAGGGGTAAGTCGGAATTTCCATAACAACACGAATGTCCGCTTTACGCATTTTTTTTACCATTTTGATCGTAAACGGGTTGGCATTATGATCTGAACGGATATATACGAAACGAATACCTTCATTAATTGCATAATCTGCGATTGAATTGAACTCAATCCGTTTTAGTAGTTTTCCTTTTATTCCCCGTCCATAATCACATAAAATGGCATTATCGATCATCCTGTATTTGTTTCCATCGGACTCGCTCAGATAACAGGTTTGTACATCTAAACCACAGGCCTTTAATGCATCTACCTGATAATGTATTTTTTTACTGATACCATTTGTTTCACTGAAACCATGATATACGAGGAATAGGGCTTTCATCTTTTAATTTTAGATTTAATCAGATTGATAATATCATATTCTCCTTTTATTTGTAAGTATGCTACATAGACTATTGCGGATATGCAGCCTTTTAATAATAGACTGATGTATATAGGATATTTGTCCGACACATAATATATAGGTAATATGCAAACAATTAATATTCCTGTAAGCAAAATGGGAGAGACGAATTGCTTCCAAAATGTCTGAAGATCTTGTTTAAAGGTGATTTTGTACATCCAGATATAACATTGTACAAAGTTTATTGTAAATGTAAGGGATATACACCATGCTACAGCTTCTAATGTCTTGAAAAAAAATATTCCGGTTAATATTCCTATGATATTGAGCAGAGTAGAGAATACCCCACAAATAAATAAACTTTTAGTATCATTTGCTGCTTGAAAAATGGATCCGGAGGTAGAAAGGATTACTTGTATACCGACTGATATAGATAGTATTTGAAAGACAGGAACAGAAGGCATCCATTGTTCACCAAAGATAATCAGGATTATTTCCCGAGAGCAAAACCATAATAACACAGATAAGGGGAATCCAATAAAAGCCAGGAAACGAACTACTTTATTATATGAATCTGAAAGCCTGGACAAATCGTTTTGAAAGTCTGCGAATATAGGATGCATAACCGGGGATATGACATGTGTGATATTCTGAAGAGGCAACATCATGAGACGGTATGATTTTTCATAATATCCTAATGAAACCATATTCATATATTTTCCTATCAGCAATTTATCTAAATTCCGACTGAAATAATTGATTACATTGAACATAAATTGATAAGTAGAGAAGCTAAGAATTTTTTTCATGGATTGAATCCCCCATGTACCGGATAACTTCTGTGGTTTTTTCTGAAAAGATATGAGAAATAGTAATATACTGGACAATATAGGATTAATGATTAATGCATATAGTCCGGCTCCCATAAAAGCGGCAGTTATGGCTAAACTTCCTCCGGCAATTTGAATTGTTAAACTACGATATGCTATGAATTTAAATTCTTTTCCTTTGAATAACAATGCATTTGGTACGATGTTGGCAGAGGCGAAGAATAAGTTCAGTGACAGTAGTTGACAGATGCTTAATAACGTATCGCTTTCGTAAAAATGGGAGATTGGCCATGAGCATAAGAAAAAAATCATAGAGATACCAATACCCAACCAAAGGGTAAAGGAAAAGATATTGCTGAGATCATTTTCGGATAATTCTTTATTTTGTATGATTGCCGGTGCTATTCCAAGATCGCTGAATATACCAAAAAAAGAAATAATAACTGTTGCAATTGCTACTACGCCAAAATCTTCCGGCTCAATGAGACGAGCTAGTATCCCGGCTATTACTAAGGATATTATTATTCCTGAATATTTAGCTATTGCCGTATAAAAAACACCGGATAGAAGTTCTTTCTTTGTGGAAGACATGTAATCTATTTTTTTAAGAATGATTTAAACAGTAAAATAAGGATGTTTTTTCCGGAGACATACCTTTTGTAGTCTTTGATACAGCGTCTTGCTATGTATAAGCGATCTTTAAAAGGCATTTTGTAAGATAACCATACGGCTGCATTCAACATTTTAGACAAATGTTTATCAACTATATACCGTGTTTCTGTATGTTCAGAGGCATAAGTAAATAATCTATCTGTAATGATAAAATAACTATCTATGTTTTTTAAAGAGAATTTACGTGTCATAATGGAGTCACAGCGAAGTCTTCTCTTAAAAAAATCTTTGTGTATACACATCACTCGATTTGACTGTAAATATAATAGAGTACTGAATAACTGATCTTCATGGATAATGCCGGGAAGAAAAAGAAGATTTATTTCTTTCAGAAACTTAGTATTTATAAAATTTAAGCAAGCAGACGGAGTATATTTACTGTTTTCAATTAAGAGCGTAAATAATTGTATGCCATCATACAATATATCAGGATTAGTACAATCTTTACGTTGATAATTAATGTTGATATCGAAATCTGCCTCCTTGTTAAGAATATTGGCATCGAAAAAAATAAAATCTAAAGCATTTTTCTCACATTTGAGAAAACATGACTCCAAAGCGTCAGGTTCAAGATAGTCATCGCTATCCATGAAATATAGATATTTCCCTTTAGCTAAATAAATTCCTTGATTACGAGTAGCGGACAAACCTTTATTTTCTCTGCTATAGATCTGTATTCGGTCATCTTCATTTGCTAATTTTCGGATTATGGATAAAGAGTTATCTGTAGAACCATCATTTATAATAATGATTTCTATATCCTGTAGGGTTTGATTCATGATAGACCTGACGGCCTCTTCCACGAACTCTTCAGTGTTATATACTGGTATTATAATGCTAACCATAGAGTTTGACATTGGATTCATGTTATATTTTGATCCACTTTTGTATATTTGGATCATATCTTTTTATGATTTTTGCAGGGTTTCCCACAGCAATACAGAAATCCGGTATGTCTTTGGTAACAACACTTCCTGCACCGATTTGACACCTTTTTCCAATATGCACTCCGGCTACAACGACTGAGTTTGCTCCTATATGCGAATCATTATCAATCACAACTTCTTTTTTTACAAGAGGCTGTTCATTGGAGTCGCAAGTACCGTCTTCATATCCGTGGTTAAAACCTGAGATGAATACATGTTGTCCCAAGCCAACTTTATCCCCTAGCTTTGCCGGACCGATAACTACAGATCCTATGCCTATTCTGGCATTATTTCCAATAATAACATCTCCTGCACCATTATTTATGGTAGTAAAGTCTTCTACTAAAGAATCTGTACCAACAACAAATTGATTCCAGGGAAACACATCTATTCTTGACCGATTTCTTCTGATAACAGCCCCTTTTCCTTTTTTATGCAAAAAAGGATTCACAAACCATTTAACCCAAAGTCTGGGCCTCGGATTTTTAGGAGATGATATTAAAAACAAAATGAAATGTTTTAGTGTCTCATTTTGTTTTATTTTTTTTTTAAGACTACTATTCATAATTTTATCCTATATATTCCGATAGATTTTTAATAAAGATAAAGCTGTACTCTTCCAGGAGAATTTATTTACTCGTTGTAATCCGTAATCGACTTGTCCGACATAATATTGATGATCATTCTCTAATAAGAGTAATTTATTTGCAATATCTTCTTCATTGAATGGATCTGCCAGTATTCCTTTTTCACCTGCAATTTCCGGCATGGCAGAAGTATTTCCCGCAATTACAGGTGTGCCGCAAGCCATTGCTTCAAGCATAGGGATACCAAAACTTTCCCGGAGTGATGTATATAGAAAAGCATATGCTCCATTATATAAATAAGCCAAATCCTTGTTGGGAATGTATCCCGGATAGGAGAGATAAGGTTTGATCTCTTCTATTCCTTGTTCTTTAAGTATAATATCTAGCTTGTCTTCTTTTAAGTCGGCAATCAGTAGAGGACGTTTTTTCTCTGACTTCTTTAAGTAGATACTATAAGCCTTTAATGTGCGTGGCACATTTTTTTAGGATCAGTATTTCCTAAAAAGAAAAGATACTCTTGACCTGCTATATATTTTTCTGTAACAGATGCTACATCAGGTATTGGATGGAAATGCTGATTATAGCCATTGTATATTGCCGTTATCTGATTCTCACAAAGATGTAATGCCTTTTTAATACGGTTACATTCAAAATTGGAGACTGTGATGATCTTTTTGCATTGGGGGAGAATGCGAGGAACGATCCAGCGACGATAATACCATCCCATATTTTGATACCACGATTTATTTCCGCTTTGCCGCGGTTCTAAAAATATAATATCATGTAGTGTCAGTATCAAGGGTACCGGGCAATAAATAGGAGCTGTGTTACTTGTACAATGTAGTAAATCTGCTTTTATCTTGCTACGGCACGAGGTAAGGCAATCTGCTCCCAAAGTGGATATGTAGGACAGTTGACTTCTATGATATGCATATTGGGAGTCTCCTCCAGACAGCGATCATCTCCCGGACTTACAAAAATATAATACTCATTCTCTTTATCTATTTTTTGTAATTCCCGTATGCTTTCTAAAGCAACGAAGTCCATTCCATGTTTATTAGAACGGAATATACGTTGAGCTTCAATGGCTATTTTCATATTTTACAGAGTGTTTAGTATGGATAAATTTTTTGCTTCCTCCTCTTAACCGGAAAAGGTTTAGAAACATAAGAAAAAACAGAATTGGCAAACTGATGATTGCCTTTTTAAACTGCTTATCAACCAGATAATTGGGAACTGCTAAACTGAAGGTTATACCAATGAAAAGTAATAATCCCCACCATTTAATTGATAGAAATATATTTATAATAGTTAAAAAACAAGCGATAAGGATAACGAATCCTAACAACAAAATACGGGGGGGTATCATCCATTGGAATAGCTTATCACAATAATCCCATTTCCCGCTCAACATCGCTCCGGGTAATTGAGAGATCCCTGAAAACAGATTATTGAATTGAGTCGCTAACCAACGGCGTCGTTGGTTGTAAAATTCTTTTTTATCTCTTACTTTTTCATCATAGGTATAGACATCTTCCAGATATTCAATATATATATTTTGTAAAAGTAATTTGCGTTCCATGTGTTTGTCTTCGCCTATTTCATCAATATCCTGGATCATCTTTTTGAATAGATCATATTCGAAAGCCATTCCTGACCCACTTAAACCGGAAGAAAATCCAAGGCGTGTATGTCCTTTTCTAAAAATAGAGTTATTAATTTCTTCACTGACAGCGTCTAATACAGCCGTGTTTGTATCCCGGTTCTTAGCAACTCTATGTGTTTGTATTGCCAAGCATCCGGAATAGAAGGCATCGTTTATTTTATCCAGGAAATGAGGATTTACTACATTATCCGCATCGAGTACAACTACCATATCATAAGATAATTTGTTGTCTTCTATGTATTCGATCGCTTTTTGTAATGCATAGATCTTAGTACTTCTCGGATCAGATATTTGGGTCACCATTGCTGTTGTTCCCTCCAATCTGGCGATTGTATCTTCTCGCATTTGATCAGATATCACGATCACATCATATAACTCTCTTGGATAATCCTGCTTGAAAAACGATTGTACAGAATCGACAATCACATCATCTTCCATATAGGCTGGGAACAATATGACATATCTGTGTTTCTTATTTGCTTTAGGATAAGAATAGACAGCCTTTTTTTTAGAATAGGCTGCAAAAATGAATAGATATAAGACTGCTATAAGGAAAAGTAAAAACAAAACAGCATCTATAAGCAGAAATAAATACTCCTGTTGCATCTATAAGCAGAAATAAATACTCCTGTTGATCTATCCAGTTATTTTTTAAGCTAAATAATAGTTCTATCATGTTTTATTATCAACTAGTCGGTTTATGAATAATTTTTGATTTTATCACTGAGTTCCTTATCAAAATATTTTCCGTTTAAAATGAAACTCATACCCATGAATACTATAACCATCGTGGGGAATTGTCCCCAAAATGAATTTCCATATGCACTTAAAAACATACCGAATATAGCACATAGCCATCCTGTCAGTATCCCTTTTAGTTCGGGATCATATATATTAAACATTAAAATCCATGTTCCACGAGCTATGGTAATAAAAACCATACCTAAATATAATATTAAACCAATGATTCCTGTTTCAACCCATATCTTGACATACCAAGAATCAGTAGGAATAGATGTTGTAAAACGTCTGGATACTTTCACACCCAAACCATCACCAGATAATCCTAATCCTTCTCCGAATGGTTTGTATTTTAAATATTCTTTTAATCTTTTCTGGTTTTCTTTACGGACAATATATGAAGCATCTTTACTTGGTGTAAATGCTGTTCTCATTCTTCTGATAGTCGCATTACTTTGACCGATCATTGTAAAAGCGAAGAACACGTAAATCAGAACTAAAGAAGCTGTTCCAATTAAAATAGACCGAGTCTGTTTGCTTACTACGGTATAAAGTGCTAATCCGGCCAGTGGTACAATTATTGCCCCTCGAGTACCGGAAAGCATCATTGTATACAAAGAAGCAATAGCTACGCTTGCGTAATAAATCTTGAAAGTTTTATTTTTCATATACAAAGATGTTATACCAAAAATAATACCAGCACCTCCCATATTGGATCCCATGTTACTCGCATCTGTGAAGAAGGAGAAATAACGTATACCGGAATGAATTATATGGGTCGTTGCACCTCCATTGTTGAGCCATCGGGTTTCATAGGTATCAAAACCAAAATATTTTTGCATAAAGGTTTTTAATATGGCCAATATAGTGAATAATGAAAATGTAAATAAAAGAACTTTCAATGTTTTGTATCTGGTACATAGTAGTGAGGTAAGGATTGTTATAATTAGTCCGTTAATGATTAACCCTCTAGATAAAATCCACCCTTCAAATACTGCACTTGGATTCATCACTTCCAAAATGCAATAGAAGGCCCATAATGCTGATAATGCACTTAGAATGTGGAAGCTTCTTTTCCATTCTATATTATGATAGAGTGCACTATGCACAAAAATAAGTACAAGGGTAAGTACATATAAAATATCCATGATTATACTTATTCCTTCTATAGGCATATAACGGGTGATCCCCAAAATGAAATAATTGATAGTAAAGATTATGAATAACATTAACTGAGGATATCTTAAGATTAGGATTCCTGCGATACATATTAGTGGAAGTGCTGTAATTCCTGCAAAAAGTACCATATTCATGGATAATAAAGCCATGAGAATACCAACCAGCCCTATCAATATAATAAGATAGAGAAGCTTTATTGAACGAGTTTCAACTGGTATGTAATTACTGTTATTCATACTTATTCCTTTATAGCAGAGTTTCTTGCGGTTAATCCCATATATATAATACGATTGGAAAATGAACGTATAGAAGTTTCCGGAGGCAATTGACCTGTAAAATCTTCTACAGCTTCACGGCTTGCATTATTTAAATAAAGGAATAACGGCTTGTCTTGAGCCATGTCCATTAGATATTTCACAAATTCTTCATCACTATTCTTCCATACTCTATGGGCATTAGCTATTAAAAGGTTTACATCTGCTTTATTTAATAGACAAATCGGCAGACTATTATCTTTAATAGAAGGATATTCCAATAGGAGAATATCCATTTGATCATAGTCTTCTATGTAGGAACTTATTTCTCCTGAAGATAGATATGTTGCATCAATTGGGAAATCTATTCCCGCTACCAGATATTTGACATTGAATCCGATTTCTTTCCAATATTCTAATAAATATTGGCAAACAAAACTTTTCCCTTCTTTTCTTTCTATACTTAGTATATTAATATGAAAGGTTTTTCCTTTTTTCATGTGTTGAATAAATCGATTATGCGTATAGGCTGCAGATATTCTGTTACAAGCTTTTATAAATCCTCTGTATTTTAATTGCTGGTTACCCGTGAAAGCACCTAAAACATTCATTTTAGTAAGTCTGCGGGCACGTTCTGCATCTCGTAGAGTTCTGTCTAATAATTCTACGATTAAATTCAGACCGATAATGAATATTATACTACCGGCAAACGCAGCTATGATTAACAACATTCGTTTGCTTTTATCACTGAAAAGAGGGAATGTCGGTTCTGATATTGTGTTCAATGTTGCAGTAGTTAATTGCAAATTCTTTTGTTTCATTTTTGCCATATTCAGGGCATGTAACACCTGCAAATAAGCTTCTTCTGTCACATGTATTTCACGCTCTTGTCTGTTTATCTGGGTTCCTACAGGAGAATATGTCTTATATTGTTCAGTGAATTCTTTTTTCCTTTGGTCTAATATCTTCAATTCAGCTTTTGCTTTGATGTTGATAATGGTTTGTGCCAACCACTCATTGACTAATCCATCAATAGAAATACCTTCCTTACTTTCTTTATAATTATTGATTTGTTCTGTCAGTGTTGCTACTTTTTTCTCTGCATTCTTTAAATCATTTTTGTATTTCAATAATTCTGGATCGTCATTTTGAGTATCTTCCGTTGTAAATATTTCTATTTCCGTTATTTTTCCATTTATTTTAGATATTTCTTCTAAGGCTTTGATAAACTCGTCGTTAGCTTGTACTAACTTGACGCGAACTCGCATGTATTGTTCAAGGCCTTCAAGTAATTGTGAAGAACTATTGATTCTGCGAATTACTTCTTCATAGCGATTCTCAAAATCTGAAAATGAACCGGCAATAGCTTTTGTTTGTTCCTGATAATTTATTACGCTATTCTTGATATTGTAATCCGTAAGTTCGTTTTCGAGATTGTTTAATTGACTTCGTAATCTCTTTTGCTCGGCTTCGTAATATTTTACGATGTCGTCAGCAGTTTTATATTTTAATTGATTATATGAAAAGCGTAACTCTTCACTAAGGAGTTTCACAGTTGTTAATGTGATACCAGGGTCCGTAGATGTGTAAGCAATATCAATCAAGTCGCTATTCCCCAGGCGTTTTACAATGATTTGGGATAATGCATTATAACTATAATAAGGAGTGAATCCGTTAAATAGCTTATACAAGAAATTATGCGTATCACTTTGTTTGTATTTCTCAAGATTAATTATCGTTTTCTTAAAAGAATCTTTATCAATTAAATTCAGGACTTCTTTAGGAACAAAACTAACCAGGTTCTGATAGTTTTTGGCTGTAATATATTTATTATCTATATTGGGATCTCCATTAATAAGATTCAATGCTAATAATTTCATTGATACGGTTTCTAAAGTTCCTTTTGACTTAGTCAGATTTACTAGATTATCGAAAGTATTGTTTACACTCATCCAATCCGGTTTACTTTCACTCTCTAATCCGGTATTGGATGTAATGCCAGTATAGATAGATGTACTCACGGTATATTTTTTTTGCATGAACTGTGTAAAGTATGCAACTAACGCTGTGACAACTAACGTTCCTAATATTAGTTGATAGCGAATGCGATGTAGAAAACGGGATATATAGAGTGTGATATCCATAAGTTATCTGTTTATGATCTTTACATTTGTGAGCATCTCTAGTAGAGTGACAGCATTATGTAAAGCTGTTCGTCCTTCCTGATAAAGGATGATTGCATTAGTACGTCTTCCTTTCTCTATAGAGAGTTCTCCGATACCAATTTTTCCGTTAATGAAGTCTTGTTCGGA
This sequence comes from Parabacteroides sp. AM58-2XD, assembly GCF_003463685.1. Classification (NCBI taxonomy): domain Bacteria; kingdom Pseudomonadati; phylum Bacteroidota; class Bacteroidia; order Bacteroidales; family Tannerellaceae; genus Parabacteroides; species Parabacteroides sp. AM58-2XD. The sequence continues at coordinate 2,292 of NZ_QSDP01000031.1, read as the reverse complement.
TATTTTCATTTGGGCATTATATAATGCAGCAGCATCTGATTTAGCTTTCAGGGTAGCTAAAGATTGTAATACATTATTATAAGCTTCCAATATTTTTAATTTTCGTTCTTCTATTGACATCTCATATTCGTAATCCAGTTGGCGGAAATGTGCTTTCTTGGCTCTTATCTTTTGCTTGCGGCTGGCCAAATCGCCGAAAGGTATTGATATGGATAGTCCTGCGCTATAAGTGCTTTTATTACTTCCTAGACTTGTCATAAGTAAAGGATCATCAACTGTTTCTGTTGATGATAATTGCACGATTCTTCCGTATTGGTATTGTCCGTATATCCTGAAATAGTTTAGCCATTCTCTCCTTGACACTTTCATTTCAGCATTAGCTTCTTCCCGTTTGGCTTCATATATCTTTATTGAAGGATGATCGTAAACAGATTGTAAGAAAACAGAAAGAGGAGGAAGTTGAACCCGTTCATAGTCGTCTAACATGGCCTGTATAGAATCTGCATTGACCATGGCTGTTACTTCTACTGTTGTAGCTTTGTCAAAATAGTTGCTTTTCTTTTTTTGACAGAAACAGTAAGACGTATTTATCAGTAACAATATAATGAGAATATTTTTCATCAGATATTTATACATCCTCCTTTTGGATAAACGCTGTGAACGTTTTAATAATGATCCTCATATCCATACCGAAAGAAAACTCTTTCGCGTACTTGATATCCAGTTGTTTCCGCTCTTCGGCAGACATTTTTCCTGCACCACCCCGTTTTTCAACTTGCCAGAGTCCGGTCAGTCCGGCAGGACCCATGAAACGTTGCACATATTCGTCGCTTGTAAGCAATTCGGCTTCGTAAAGGGGGAGAGGACGGTTTCCTACAACAGACATATCACCTTTTAGGATGTTGAATAATTGCGGAAGTTCATCAATACTATATTTTCGAATGAAATGACCGACGCGAGTGATTCGTGGGTCGTTTTCCAGTTTGAAGAAGGCATTAGAACGTTCGGTTCGTTTAGTTTTTAGGTAGTTATTTTCGGAAGTACTTAGGTTGTCCGAAAATAAAAGTATATCCTGTTCCTGTTCTTGTTTCTGTTCGCTGGAACAGGATCGCTGAGATATCTCAGCAGCCGAAGAAGAGTCTTTAAACTCTTCTTCGGCTATATTTTTTGTATACTGATTTAATTGCTGATATTCAGCCAGCCGTTTGTCTGCATCCGAATACATGGAACGGAACTTGTAAAAGTCAAAAATCTTATAATTGCTGCCTACACGTTTCGATTTATATACAATCTTTCCATTACTTTCGGTACGAATAGCTAATGCTGTCAGGATAAGTATCGGGGATAAGCAAAGAATAGCGGACCCCGAAGCCAGGATATCGAATGTTCGCTTCCATAAAGGGAGTCTGAATTCTGTCAAAGATGATATCTGATTATCTTTTCTGGCTTTTTCCTTTTCTTTAAAATCAATAATAACAGAAAATAATTTCTGCAAATCATCCTTGGAGGTGTTCTTTGATATCATGCAATCAGTGCCAGCTCTCAGATAAGGAATTTTCTCTTCCTTACTTAACGTTTCACTGATTAAAATAATGTATAAGGTAGGATATAATTTATGCAGTTGAGCGATAGTGGGTATATCTGTTGCCATATCGGACCTCTCCATAAAAACACAAAAATCGATGTATTCAATACTGGATAGACAAGATTTTATCTGCTGGAAGGTGATACATTCGATGATTTTGCATTGCAAAGTTTCACGTAAGTGAGCGGCAAGAGGAATATTATGTCCCCAAAAGATATATTCCATACAAAATGTTGTTATTTACCCTAGCGTTTAGTTATTTATCTCAAAAGTCTTTTTACCCGAACCCTTAATTCTTCAGGATTAAAAGGTTTCAGAATAAAATCTTCTGCCCCTTCTTCAAAAAGACGTATTCTGTTCGCGCTACTTTCAACGCTTGACAGAATCAATACCGGAATGTGATTAAAAAGAGCATTCGCCTTTAGATAACATAAGAATTCTTCTCCACTCATTTCGGGCATATTCAAATCGGATATCACTCCGTCAGGAATATTTCCTTCATTAAGCCAGGCTATAGCTTTAATCGGATTTTCTCTATATGTGACGTCATATAGAGAAGATAAATAAAGCATTATAATCTTTGCTATCTCCGGCTTATCATCAACCAATAGAATTGACTGTTTCATGTTTTTATATACTAGTGCTGTTTTTTATTTGCTTCAATGCACAAAATTAAAATAATTATTTAATAAACGTATAAAAATCAA
>NZ_QSDP01000030.1:0-59618 GCF_003463685.1 Parabacteroides sp. AM58-2XD | reverse complement strand
TAATATATCACAAACTTATAGCAATATATCCAGAAATCTGAAAATATATTTTTTTGAAACCTTTATTCACAAAGGAAATACATATGGAACCAGAAGATATGGACATGACCTTTGTAGTTGACAACAACTTGTATTACAAAAATATAGACCTTCATACTCAAAATGAAAATATAGAAATAAACATATTAAAATCATTGAAACTAGGCAATACCTTCAGTCGGGATTTCAATATCACAACTAAAGAGACATACGCTATTCCGCTAAATAGAAACACAAAAAAACCATTTTACTTCTTTAATCCGGATTCTGATTATTACTGGGTAGATCTATCTCCCTCTATAGAAAAAGTGGTACCTAAAGATGTTTTATCGTATACAAATACTATTTGCCTGAACGAAAGTCAAAACACAATTGTTTCTGCTTATCGGTTTACCAATTATGTATCTTTCTACGGATTAGACGGAACATTAAATATGACTGTTAAATTTGGAGAAACACCTGTCATCCCCATAGTTAATCCTGACCGGAATGAAATAGATGTCAGAAATACTCCTAAATGCTTTACCTATATTTGCGGAACACCACAATACGTTTACTGCTTATATGATGGTTCTTCTGATTTCACAGCTCCCTCAAAAATAGCTATTTTCCAATGGAATGGAAAACATATAGCCACTTGGCAGGCAAACCGTAATCTACAAGCAATAGCTGTAGATAAAAATGATAAGTATATTCTAGCCATAGCATCCAACAAAGATGGACAAGATATTATTAAATATGACTTAGAATAATGTATAAATAAACAAACACATATGCCGACCATTCAGACGATCAGAAAACCTGCCACCTCGGTACGCAAAGGTAAATTACCAGATCCTAATACATACAAAATTGTATATATCCTGGTGGATCAGTATCTGGGGGGGGGACGATTCACATCCAGAGGTATATTTTGATCCAGGTAATAATAGCTATTGCTTTAAATAAATCTAATTAATTCTTATCATAATGAAATACTTTATACTCTCATTATCAGTATTCTTATTATTCTCATGTTCTAAACAAGAACAAGTAACTGATACTAAAAAAATTATTTTTAATGAAGAAGCTAATCCGGACTTTTTCAATACTCTCACATGCAAGTTCATTCCATTGGAAACAAATGACAGTTGTTTGTTTAATGATATCAAAGAAATCCAAATTGTTGATAACAATATATATATTATTGACAATAAAAGAAGTAAGTTACTTGTTTTTGATATTTCCGGTAAATTCATTACCCAAATCGGTAATTTAGGAAATGGACCTGGAGAATATCTAACACCTTCAAACTTCAATATTGACAAAGAAAAACAAACTATCACAATTGCAGATGTAGGTCAAAGTAAACTCTTATATTACGATTTAAATAATTATCAATACATAAATAGTCAAAAGGCATTCTATTTTTCTAATTGCAGCTGGTTACCAGATGGAAATATAGCTTGGGCAAAAGAAAATTGTTATGATTCAGGTAAAAGAGATCCACATTATGTAAAAATAACAGATTCTAATTTAAACACTGTCAATTTATTATATCCTACGGATTTTAAACCTGAGTACTTAATGGTTGCCGGATCATTCTTTTATACATTTAACCAAAACTGCTATCTTAATTTACCTTTCATTCCAACAATATATAAAGTAACTTCTCAAAAAATAACACCAGTTTATGAATTAGATTTTGGCAAACAAAAATTCGCATCAATGGAATGGTTAAAAAGGGAGGCTGAAAAAAATTATTATGGAACAATATCCAAAACAGAATATATATCTGCACAAACAGTAAAAGAAACAGATGACTATATTTGTGTCGTATATTATGTACAAGGTCTAAATGCATATATTGGTTTTTATAATAAAAAAAATGGCGACTCTTTTAGATGCAAAGGCTCCGATTTCACAAAATATACTGATGTATACGGAATTAGCCAAGTCAAAGGGACATATGATAATTATTTCTTATTCTCCATGTTAGCTTGTACACTAAAAACATATAAAAGTTCTCTACCGGAATTACAACCCATTATCAAAAATATAAAAGAAGATGATAATCCAGTCATTTGTTTATTAAAGTTCAATTAGAATTAAATAAAGGTTGTATATGATATATATATTATTATTTCCACTTCTATTATTAAATCTAAAACAATGAAAAAAGTATTTATAACAGGAATAAACATACTATTAGCCGTTTTTCTTATGGCTTGCGCTTCATCGGATAGTAAACGTCTGGAGCAAGCACTCTTGTTTGCCGGGGATAACCGGGGCGAACTGGAAAAGGTATTAAGCCATTATGAGAATAATCCGGAAAAACTGGAAGCTGCCCGTTTCCTGATCCGTAATATGCCCCGATGGTACGGATATGAAGGATGGCAACTGGATTCTATCAAACCGGTATTGATACAAAAAGATAAAGGAGAAGCCGTTCCTAAAGAGGTGATAGTAAAATGGCAACGGGTTTCTTTCTATTCACTGCCGAAAGTATATGACGCCAAAGTGATCACGGCTGATTACCTGATCGAGAATATCGACCTAGCCTTCGATGTATGGAAAAGGTATCCATGGAACCGGAATCTGGGATTCGATGATTTTTGCGAACTGATCCTTCCTTACCGGATCGGAGACGAACCGTTGTCATCCTGGCGGAAGCTGTACCATGATTATTATACGGCCATACTCGACTCGGCTTATCAGGGGAATGATGTGATTGAAGCCTGTAAAGCCGTCGATAAAGATCTGAAAAGAGTTTATTACCGTTGGAATACGGATTTTAGCATACCTCATCAAAGTGCGGACTTCCTGTTCTATCATCGTGTCGGTTTCTGTAGGGAGGCTTGCGATGTCACACTTTATGCCATGCGTGCCTGCGGTATTCCTGTCGCCAGTGAATATTTTGTTTATTCTCCTGAATACCAACATCCTCACTTCTGGACAGTGCTACGCGATACGACCGGAAAGTTCATCCAGTTCGGTTTCAATGAGTTTGAAGCATCCCGCATAAATCCGGGTACCGACGGTAGAAAAAGAGGGAAAGTCTACCGCTACTGCTTCGGAGCACAGGATGAACTGTTTTCCGGAATTACAAAAGATAATAAAGTGCCGGCCTTATTCAGGGATCGCTTTATCAAAGATGTGACAGCCAATTATTTCGGTGAGAATAAAGTATCCGTCTCCGTGCAGTCTGCATACGAAGATTATATCTATCTGGGCGTTTTCAGTCCGGGCGGATGGATTCCGGTCGATATCGCACACAACAACAAGGGAAATGTGACTTTCCGGAATCTGGAACCTGATGTTATTTACCAGCCTTTGATCTCGGACGGGCAAAACCACCGGGCGGCAGGTTTTCCGTTTATTTATAAGAATGAAACAGTTCATTTGCTAAAGCCGGATACGACTTCCATGAAAAAAGTTGTACTGAAAAGAAAAATGTCGCTTATGCCAACTATTGCCGAATTTCTTTATCGGGCCATTATCGGATCGAAAATAGAAGTGAGCACAGAGCTTTCTTTTACCCGACCGGATCTGGTATATCAGTTCAATGATACATTGAATTATAATTATTACGAACTGACTCCACCGGATATTAACAAGAAATACAGATACATAAAATATATCGCTCCATCAGGAAAACAAATGGAACTTAGTGAGCTTTCTGTTTTCAAAGATTCCTTATGCAAAGAACAGATTCCATAAAACGAATGAATGATATAGAACCTGTACGGGCATTGGATCATATAACAGACGGAGACATACTCAGCTATTTTCAGGCAAGAGATACTTCTTGTTTTATCACATATGATCTGGGAAAAATGACAACGATTGGAAAAGTCGTTTTCTCACCACGAAATGATGACAATTATGTCTGGCCGGGAGATGAATACGAGCTCTTCTATCAGGACGGAGTAAACGGGTGGAAATCGCTCGGGTTCAAACGGCTACCGGCTGGGAACTGAAATATCGTGCCCCGGACAATGCGTTGTTATGGCTGCGCGACCGGACCAAAGGACGGGAGGAACAGGTGTTTATTTATAAAGAGGGGAAACAGTATTTTACGGTTGATTTATGAAATACAGACAATATATAAGTTACTCACTGCTAGCCATCAGCGGAGTTTTTCTGCTGTGCACCGTTTTTGCCACAGACACAGGGTTGGCTAACGGGCTGGTCACAGGGAAAGTTCTTTGGTTTCATCTGGCGATGTTGTTGTTGGCAACATGTAGTCTCGTGGCAGCTATTCTGACGAAACCGGTAAAACCGTTTGTCTTTTCGGTCGCAGACGGATTGGTGTTGGTTTTGGCGGTTATCGTTGCACTTACTTATAACCGGCAACTGGATCCCGAACCGGAGAAAATGCTGTTTGGCGGGCAATTAGTCGTATTGTGGTTTCTGCTGCGGTTCCTATTGACCGGATGGCCGCAGTTACAGCTATTTTTCCTGGCGGTGGTTGTTGCGACCGGAGGGATTGAAGCCGTGTCAGGAATGCGGCAGTTACATGGATTCGAGGGATCTAACCATTCCTTGTTCAAGCTGACCGGGGATTTTTATAATCCGGGACCTTATTCGGGGTATCTCGCAATCGTTTTGCCGGTTTGCCTGTGGATGATTTTGGAATGGGGGAAGGAGAAGAGAGCGCACAGCCGTGCGTCTCTACGGTATTTGGGATGGATCGGTTTGCTGGCGATCATCGTCGTGCTTCCTGCCGGAATGAGCCGGACGGCATGGATAGCGGCTGCCGTCTCATGCGGATGGGTGTATTGGGTGCAACGGATCGGATGGGAAAAGACTAAAAGATACATGAATGGAAACCGGACCTTAACTATCGTATCTTCTATTTTGATCCTGATCTCCATAGCCGGTGCATTGGCGGGTATTTATCTGCTAAAAGCGGATTCTGCCAATGGCCGGCTACTTTTATGGAAAGTGACGGGGCAAGCTATCAGGGAACAGCCCTGGGCAGGAACCGGGACGGGTAGTTTTCCGGCTGCTTATGCAGAAGCACAGGCGGAGTATTTTACTTCGGGAAAGGCTTCGGAGACAGAGATGATGGTTGCCGGATGTCCTGAATACGGATTTAATGAATTCTTACAAATTGGTTTGGAACAGGGGCTGGTGGGTTTAATGGTTTTTGTATTGTTGTTAAGCTATTCTTTGTTCCGGGGGTAAAAAACAGACAGGCGGGAGCGGCCGGAGAGATATTGGCGCTGATAGTGTTCAGCCTGGCATCGTATCCGTTGCAGTTGCCGGAGTTCTGGGTGGTGTTGGTGGTGTTGATGGGGGTGGCTAATAGTAATACTCCGGTTGACGCTGACACACCCCCTACCCCCTCTCGAGAGGGGAGGAAGATACTTTCTGTCGCTATGATAGGGGTGCTGGCTATATGTTGCGGGTGGATTTTCCGGCAGCAGAAAGGGTATTATGAAGGATATAAAAAATGGAATACGTTGAAGATGTTGTATAATAGTAAGGCTTATGAGGCGGCAGGTGAAGGATATGAGGAACTGGTGCCGTTGATGGGACATAAACCGGAGTTCCTGTTCGAGGCTGCACAATGTTTAAATAGGGCTGAACGATATGCAGAAGCGAATAAGCTATTATATCGGGCTATGAAGTTAAGCGGTGATCCGATGATACGTTACATAGCGGCAAAAAATGAGCAGTCGATGGGAAACTATCAAAAAGCGGAAAATTTATTGCTGCATGCGATCGATATGTTACCGGAACGGATCTATCCGTATTACCTGCTTACCAAACTTTACTCGGAACCTACTTTCTTTCAGGAAGATAAGTTTATCAAAGCGGCTGACGCCGTACTGAAAAAAGAACCGAAAGTAGAGAGTACGGCTATCCGGGAAATGAGAACAGAAGTTAAAAACATGCTCAACAACATACGATCAGATCGTAATTAATTTATTTATATGCCATTTACGATAACATCGTAATAATATTTTTGTATATTTGGAAATTAAAATTTGAATCATAGCTTATATGAATATGAAATACTACAATTTGCTGGCAATACTGCTCCTCTCCGGGATGATAGCCTGTTCCGGTGACAAAAAAGACAGCAGTGAAGGAGAAGAAACTGTTGAAACGGTTTTACCGGACGAAACCAACGAGGTGACCGTGATGACACTAAAGGCTACCGACTTCAACCATGAACTGGTGAGTAACGGCAAATTGTCGGCACGCCGCCATGTCGACCTGCGGTTTCAGTCGGCCGAACCGATCGCTACGATTCATGTAAAGAACGGCGACCGGGTAAGCAAAGGACAAAAGCTGGCTGAATTGTCGACCTTCCGGCTGAAAAACAAAACGGCCACTTCCAAAGATGCCCTGGAACGGGCGAAACTGGAACTGCAAGACGTGCTGATCGGCCAGGGATATGCGCTGGCAGACTCGGCCAAAGTTCCTCCCGCCACCATGCAGCTTGTCCGGGTAAAGAGCGGTTACGACCAAGCGCTTATCCAATACCAGTTGGCAGAATATGAAGAACGGAATGCCGTACTGACGGCTCCTTTCGACGGTATCGTTGCCAATCTGTTTGCCAAACAATATAATACAGCTTCTACCTCCGATATATTCTGCACGGTCATCGATCCGGGTAGCTTGGAAGCAGCGTTCACCGTTCTGGAGAGCGAACTGCCTCTGATCAAGAACGGCGACCGGGTGGAGGTCACTCCTTTTGCCCTGAACGACACGAAAGCCGAAGGACGCATCACCGAAATAAACCCGCTGGTCGACGAAAACGGCATGGTGCAGGTGAAAGCGGCGGTAACGGACAGAGGGAAGTTATTCGAGGGAATGAACGTCCGTGTCAGCATCCACCGTTCGCTGGGCAAACAGCTGGTCGTACCAAAAAGCGCCGTCGTTCTCCGGTCCGGAAAGCAAGTGGTGTTCAAACTCGACAGCACCCGAACCAAAGCGAGCTGGGTATATGTACATACCGGTCTGGAAAATGCAGACAGCTACACGATTACAAGTTCGGAAGGGGACGGCCTGAAAGAGGATGATTTCGTCATTACCAGCGGTAATATCAATCTGGCACACGAGGCACCGGTAACGATAATTGAAAATTAAAACTTTGTTATGGTCAAATTCCTACTACAACGTCCTATCGCGGTACTGATGGCCTTTACAGCCTGTTTTATCGTGGGGTTGGTGACTTACTTTACCATCCCGGTATCGTTGTTGCCCGATATTGCGATACCGGAGATCACCATACAGGTGTCCGGACAGAATACGTCGGCCCGCGAACTGGAGAATACGGTAGTCAAACCGATCCGGCAACAGCTGATGCAGGTGGCTGCCCTGCGCGATATACACAGTGAGACACGCGACGGTGCCGGCATCATCCGACTGAGTTTCGACTTCGGGACTAACACGGACCTGGCATTCATCGAGGTGAACGAAAAGATAGACGCTGCCATGAACTACCTGCCGCGCGAAATAGAACGTCCGCGGGTGATCAAGGCGAGCGCAACGGACATACCGGTCTTTTGCCTGAACCTGACGCTGAAAACAGGTGACAGCGAGGCTGCTTTCCTGGACCTTTGCCAGTTTGCCGAATCGGTTATCAAACGGCGTATCGAGCAGTTGCCGGAAGTGGCGATGGTGGATATCACGGGGATGATGAAACGGCAGTTGCAGATCGTGCCGGACATGAAAACACTGGAAATGGCCGGTATCACGCTGGATGACCTGGAATCGGCCCTGAATTCGAACAACATCGAGCCGGGAAGCATGACCGTACGGGACGGATATTATGAATACAACATCAAATTCTCAACTTTACTGCGCACACCGGAAGACGTACAAAATATCTATCTCCATAAAAATGAACGTATCTTCCAGCTGAAAGACCTGGCGAAGGTGGCGGTGGTACCGGAAAAGGAGACAGGCGCCTCACTTTCAAACGGGAAACGGGCGGTTACGCTGGCTGTGATCAAGCAGGCGGACGAGAATATGGATAATATGAAGGAGGCGTTGCAGGAAGTTACTGCGTATTTCGCAACGGTTTATCCGGATATAGAGTTCAGTGTCAGCCGGAACCAAACGGAGTTGCTGGATTATACGATTTCAAACCTGAAACAGAACCTGTCGCTCGGCTTTATATTTATATGTATAGTGGCTATCCTGTTTTTGGGGGATATCAAGAGCCCGGCAGTGATCGGCCTGAGTATGGTGGTCAGTCTGATTATCAGTTTCCTTTTCTTCTATATGTTCAAGATGTCGCTGAACATCATTTCCCTTTCCGGATTGATCCTGGCATTGGGTATGATGATCGACAGTTCGATCATTGTGACGGAGAATATCATGCAGTACCGGTCGAAAGGGTATACGCTGGAAGAGGCTTGCAACAAGGGGACCAGCGAAGTGATCACCCCGATGCTGAGTTCCACACTGACGACAATCGCCGTATTTGTGCCGCTGGTATTCATGAGCGGTATTGCAGGGGCTATATTCTACGACCAGGCTTTCGCGGTGACGGTCGGGCTGATGGTCTCCTATTTTACGGGTATCATGCTGCTTCCGGTACTCTACAAGCTGGTTTACAGCATTCCCGATATCAAACATACGGGATTCAATCTCCGGATCAACAATCTGATCAAAGAACATACGCTGGATCGTTTCTACGATGCAGGCATCGATTTCGTGTTCCGTCATAAAAATTCGAATATCATATTTATCTTCGTTACATTGCCGTTATGCGCCCTGCTGTTTTATGAAGTACCTAAAAGCAGGATGCCTGAGATCGACCAGAACGAACTGATCGCCCATATCGAGTGGAACGAAAACATCCATATCGACGAAAACCGGGAACGGGTGGACAAACTGTTTGCCCAGATCGCAGGCGATCTACAGGAATATACCTCCTATGTCGGTCAACAACAATTCCTGTTGAACCGCGACCGGGAGCTGTCTTCTTCGGAAGCCGAATTATATTTCAAGACAGAAAAATCATCTGCCATCTCTCCCTTGCAGGCAAAGATCACGCAATGGTTGGATACTAATTATCCGCAGGCTGTATTCTCCTTCTCTCCGCCGATCACGGTGTTCGAAAAGTTATTCGTAACGGGAGAAGCTGACGTGGTCGCAGAATTTTATGCCCGCAACAAAGCGAAAGCTCCGGAGGCTCAGGCATTGCACAAATTGGAATCGCAGATGAGAGCGTCTACCGGTATCGCACCGGTGGGAGTCGCCTTCGATAACCAGCTGAATATATCGGTCGACAGGCAGAAGCTGCTGCTTTATAATGTAAATTACAATGAAGTGTACCGCCTGCTGAAAACTGCTTTCAAAGAAAATGAAGTGGCGACCCTCCGTTCCTACCAGCAATATCTGCCGATTGCCCTGGCTGGCGACGGTAAGACGGTGAACGAAGTCTTACAGCAGACACTGGTCCGGACGCAGGCCGACAAAGAGGGAAAAAGCCAGTACATCCCGTTGCAGTCACTGGTTAAGGTGACGCAAGGAGAAGACCTGAAAACGGTTACGGCCGGTAAGAATGGCGAATATATCCCGTTCAGCTTCTATGATGTCAAGAAGGCGGAACCGTTGATGGAAGAGGTGAAGAAGATGGGCGAACAGAACTGGGAAATCGATTTCTCAGGTAGTTTCTTCTCCAACAAACAGATGTTGAATGAGTTGGTGGTGATCCTGCTGATCTCTATCCTGCTGATGTATTTCATCCTGGCAGCCCAGTTCGAGAGTTTCCTGCAACCGCTGATCGTACTGATCGAGATTCCGATCGACGTGGCAGCATCACTGCTGGTACTCTGGATTTGCGGACATACGATGAACCTGATGAGTGCCATCGGTATCGTGGTGACCTGCGGTATCATTATAAACGACTCCATCCTGAAACTGGATGCGATCAATGAATTACGTAAGGAAGGTGTTCCGTTGATGGAAGCGATCCACGAAGCCGGCCGCCGCCGTCTGCGCCCGATCATCATGACTTCGCTGACCACCATCTTCGGTATGGTCCCGTTGCTGTTCTCATTCGACATGGGTAGCGAGTTGCAAAAACCCCTTTCCATCGCCATGATCTCAGCCATGTTCATCGGTACAGCCGTCAGCCTGTTCATCATCCCGCTGGTCTACTGGTTCATCTACCGCAAACACGACCCGAATGCAGTGATCCCTGAAAAACAAACTGAAGTTTAACGAATTATATATAATGCCGTTATGAAGATATGTAAAATATTATTATCGTTCCTGTTATTTACCTCAGTCTATCTGAATGCCCAGCCGCTTACGCTGTCGCTGGAGCGGACGATTGCATTGGCGGGGGATAGTTCGCTGGAGGCATTCAGGACAAAGAATATGTTTTTGGCCGGATACTGGCAATACAGGACATTCAAGGCGGGACGTTTACCAAGCCTGACACTGAACCTGACTCCGGCACAGTATTACCGCGATATCACGCGACGATATGATTCCGAGAATGATATCGATGTTTACAGAAAACAGCAATCTTATTACGCAGAGGGCGGCCTCGCCATCAAACAGAATTTCGACTTGTTAGGAGGTACTTTCTATCTGGATTCGGATTTAGGGTATATGCGTAATTTCGGAGATAATGCTTATAACCAGTTTACGACCGTGCCGATCCGAATCGGTTATAACCAAAGTCTGTTAGGATATAACCCCTTCCGGTGGGAACGGAAAATCGAGCCGCTCAAATATGAGAAAGCGAAAAAGGAATTACTGTACAATATTGAAAATATCAGTGAGCAGGCTACCTCCTACTTCTTTGCTCTGGCCATGGCACAGGCGGAATATGATCTGGCTAAAGAAAATGTAGCGTCAACCGATACCTTATACCAGACAGGACAGGAGCGACATAAGATTGCATCGATCAACAAAGCAGAGCTGCTGACATTGAAACTGGATGCCGTCAACGCACGCAATACATTACAAAACGCAGAAATATCTCTGAAAAGAGCGATGTTCAGTCTCGCCTCTTTCCTCAACTTCGACAAAAACACGGAAATACGACTAAACCTGCCGGGGCGTCCGAAAGATATGCAGATTTCTGTTGACGAAGCTTTGACACTTGCCCGCGAAAACAACCCGAAGTTCCTTGACACCAAACAACAGGTACTTGAAGCCGAACAGCAAGTGGATAAGACAAAAAAAGAGGCCATGTTCAATGCCTCCATCAACGCCAGCATAGGATTCAACCAGGTTGCGACCAAACTGAGTGACGCATACCGTGACCCGCTGCAACAAGATATGGTATCCGTTTCCGTATCTATCCCTCTCGTCGATTGGGGTGTACGGAAAGGGAAACATAACATTGCCAAGAATAATCTGAATGTGACACAGATTTCCGCCCGCCAGGAGGAACTGACGGTAGAGGAAGACGTGATCATGACTGTCGGTGACTTCAATATCCAGCAAAACCTGATCTCAAGCGCAGAAGAGGCGCTCGACCTGGCTGTTATGGCTTACAGTGAGACAAAACAACGGTTTATGATCGGGAAGGCGGACATCAACAGCCTGACCTTATCGCTGAACCGCCAGCAGGAGGCACAGCGCAACTATATCTCCGCCCTGCAAAATTACTGGCTGAGTTATTTCAAAATACGGAAACTGACGCTGCATGATTTCGAAACCGGCATATCACTGGCACGGGAATTTGATTTTACGCACGGACTATAAGTAACAGATTCAATGAGCACATCTCCCAAGATATCATCCTTTACGATCATCGTCACCTTCCTTTGTGTGGCGCTGACAGGACTGGCTTTCATCCCTCTCCTGCCGATCAAGCTGTCTCCCTCGCGCACATTGCCCCGGCTGACCGTCAGCTATAATATGCCCGGCAACTCGGCACGTGTAATCGAGATGGAGGTCACTTCGCGGCTGGAATCGATGCTGGCACGTATCAAGGGGATCAAGGAGATCAACTCCACTTCCGGAAACGGCTGGGGATATGTGACACTGGAACTTGACAAACATACCAATATCGATGCCGCCCGTTTCGAGGCATCCACGATCGTACGCCAGACATGGCCCAGCCTGCCCGACGGATTAAGCTATCCGATACTGGAGATGAGCCGACCGGATGACAAGGAATCCGGCCCGTTCATGACCTATACGCTGAATGCGGCAGCTACTCCGATCTTTATCCAACGGTTTGCGGAGGACCAGATCAAGCCACGCCTCGCCGGTATCCCGGGTATTTACCGGATCGATGTACGCGGGGCCACGCCGATGGAATGGCGGCTGGAGTATGACAGCCGGCAACTCGTGTCGCTCGGTATTACCACCAATGACATACAGAATGCGATCGCCCAATACTATAACAAAGAATTCCTGGGAACCGGAAATGTCAATACGAACGAACAGGAGGAATGGATTCGTCTCGCCCTGATACCGGAAGATGTACGGGATGGTTTCGAGGCTTCCCACATAACCGTTACCAGTAAAGAAGGGAAGCTGATACGCCTGGACCAGTTACTGAAAGTCACCCGCCAGGAAGAGGCTCCCCAAAGCTATTACCGTATCAACGGACTGAACTCGATCTATCTTTCCATCCGTGCGGAAGAGACAGCCAACCAGCTGGAACTCGCCAAACAGGTGAAAGAGGAGATGGAGCATATCCGCCGGTTATTACCGCAGGGATATGAGGTACATACCAGTTATGACGCGACCGAGTTTATCCAGAATGAACTGGATAAGATATATGTACGTACGGGACTTACGATCCTGATCCTTTTATTGTTCGTCCTGCTGATCACCCGGAATGTGCGCTATCTGTTCCTGATCGTGGTCAGCCTGAGCGTAAACCTGTGTATTGCCGTTATCTTTTTCTATCTGGCAAAACTGGAAATGCAGCTTTACTCGCTGGCGGGAGTTACCATATCGTTAAGCCTGGTGATCGACAATACAATCGTGATGACCGATCATATACGCAACCGCCATAACCGCAAAGCCTTCCTTTCCATCCTGACGGCAACGCTGACGACTATCGGGGCGCTGGTGATCATATTCTTCCTCGATGAAAAAATACGGTTGAACCTACAGGATTTTGCAGCTGTCGTAATCATCAACCTGGCTGTGTCGCTGGCGATCGCCCTGTTCTTCGTTCCTGCCCTGATAGAGAAACTAGGACTGGGACAAAAGAAAAGCGCTGCTCGGAAAGCGCAGCTCTCCCTGAAACCAAAAACCTCCTGGTTTCCGCGGATCAGAAGGTGGGGGAACAGATTTTTAAAACGGTTCCCGGTCTATTTCAACAGATATTACCATGCACAGATCAGCTTCCTTTGCCGATGGAAAAAGACGGCATGTTTCCTGTTAGTACTGGCTTTCGGATTGCCGGTCTTCCTGCTCCCCGAAAAAATAGAAATGGATGATAAGGACAAGGTATATACGGCTACAGACTCGCTGCTCATTGAAAAATATAACAAGATTGTCTCAAGCGAGACCTATAAGGAGAAAGTCAAGCCGATAGTGGACAAAGCGCTGGGAGGAACCTTGCGCCTGTTTGTGCAGAAAGTGTATGAAGGCAGTTATTTTACCCGCAACGACGAAACGGTCCTGTCGGTCACCGCCTCACTTCCCAACGGGACTACACTGGAACAGATGAATCAGTTGATGGGACGCATGGAAGCTTACCTCAGCACATTCAAGGACATACGCCAGTTCCAGACGAACATTTACAGTGCGCGGCAGGCGGGCATACGCATTTATTTCACCAAAGCGGCAGAGCGAAGCGGGTTCCCTTATACGCTGAAAAGCAAGATTATCAGCAAGGCGCTGGAACTGGGCGGCGGCAGCTGGGGTGTGTACGGGCTCCAGGACCAGGGCTTCAGCAACGACGTACGGGAAGGAGCAGGTTCGTTCCGTATTGAAATGTTCGGCTATAACTATGACGAATTATATGAATGGGCGGAACAGCTAAAAGCAAGACTGCTTACCTACCGCCGTATCAAGGAAGTACTGATCAACTCCGAATTCTCCTGGTGGAAAGACGATTATCAGGAATTCTATTTCAACCTGGACAAGGCACGGATGGCACAGGAAAATATCCTGCCGATCGAACTGTTCGCCTCCATCAACCCGGTATTCGGGAAAGATATCTACAGCGGTACGATCGTTGTCGACAATGAAACGGAAAAGCTGAAACTAAGTTCGCGCCAGTCAAAAGATTATGATGTCTGGAGCATGCAATACGTCCCCCAGAGCATTAAGGGCAAACCTTATAAACTGTCGGAACTGGCCACCGTCGAAAAAGGACAGATGCCGCAGAAAGTAGCCAAGGTAAACCAGCAATACCGCCTGTGCCTTCAATATGAATATATCGGCGCATCCAATCAGGGGAGCAAGATACAAGAACGTGAACTGAAAGGATTCAACGCGTCGTTACCGATGGGATACACTGCCAAATCGGATAGTAATTACTGGAGTTGGAACACCAAAGACAATAAGCAGTATCTGTTATTGCTGCTGATCATTGCCATTATTTTCTTTACGACCAGTATTCTGTTCAATTCGCTGAAACAACCGCTGGCTGTTATCTTTGTCATCCCTATCTCCTATATCGGGGTGTTCCTGACATTCTACTGGTTCAAGCTGAATTTCGACCAGGGAGGATTTGCGTCGTTTGTCCTGTTATGCGGTATCACGGTAAATGCAAGTATCTATATATTAAACGAATATAACCAACTTCGTGAAGCCAGGCCCAAAATGCCTGCCTGGCGCCTTTACCTGAAAGCATGGAATGCCAAGATCACACCGATCTTCCTGACCGTGATCTCTACCATACTCGGATTTATTCCGTTCATGTTAGGTCCCGATAAAGAAGCGTTCTGGTTTCCGCTGGCAGCCGGGACCATCGGCGGATTGACCATGTCGATCCTCGGTATCTTCATATACCTGCCTATTTTTACTTTGAAGAAATAATCATCTTGTTAATACTTAACCGCCAATAACTGTTTTTCTTTCCTAATTTTGTGATATTCTTGGACGATTTGTTAATTATCCAAACCCTTCTTACGTCTTAAATGTTTTATCCAGGAGCAGAAAAGTTGCAGAAGTTGAAAGTCCGATATCACCCTAAAAATAATTTAAAGATGAAAGTTTTATTTAAGTATCTACGACTATTATCCCTCTCTACGAGCGGAGCGTTACTTTTGTGCATTGTATTTGCTGCAAACCCCGAAATTGCTGAAGGAACCATCACAGGTAAAGTATTCTGGTTTCATTTCTCTATTTTATTACTTGCATTCAGTGTATTGTTTATGGAAGCCACAGTGAAAAAAAAGCAATTTTACCTTCTCATTACCCGACGGACTTTTATTACTTTTTGCCGGTCTGGCCCTGCTGACTTACAACTATGAGTTGGACCCGGAACCTGAAAGACTTCTTTTCGCCGGACAAATTACGACCTTATGGTTTATGCTGCGAGCCACGCTGCAAGCCCACCCGGAACTCAGGCTTTTCTTCCTGTCCATTATTATATGTACAGGTATCTTTGAAGCGGCCTGGGGAATGGGGCAACTGTACGGGGGACCATCGACAAACCATCCGCTGCTCAAAGGTGACGGACTTATTTTCAGCTCCGGTCCTTTCTCAGGATACCTGGCAATCGTACTTCCCGTATGCCTGAACCTGGCTTTACGGTTCCGCGATTGCGACAAACTCGCCTGGTGGGAAACAAGGACGATGCTATTCTACCTGTCGGCATTCACGATCATACTCATCCTGATAGGGCTTCCCGGCGGGAAAAGCCATTCGGCGTGGCTGGCAGCCGGAATCTCATGCTGCTGGGTCTTCTATCTCCGGAAATCAGGGTGGCAGTTATTGAAGAAAAGGGTTATAAAGCATAATAAGACAGTGATTGTCAGCTGTATTGTCTTATTTATCGTTATTTCCGGACTTCCGACATTGGGCAGTGTTTTCAGTACCGAGAAATCCGCCAACCGGATGCTGATGTGGAACGTAACGACCCAGGCCATACTGAACAAGCCTGTCACCGGCACCGGTCTGGGAGGTTTCCCCGTATCATTCGCCCAGACACAAGCCGACTATCTCGCGTCGACGAAAGCCTCCGATACGGAACGGATGGCTGCGACCTGTCCCCCTTTCGCCTTCAACGATTATTTGCAGATAGGACTCGAATTCGGTATCGCCGGACTGCTTCTTTTCGCGTTATGGATCGCTTTCTGCCTCTATTACGGGCTGAAAAACAAACAGGTCGGGGCAACGGGAGGTATCCTTTCGTTACTTTTCTTCTCCATGTATTCCTATCCGTTGCAACTACCGTCATTCTGGGTTCTGCTTATCTTCTTCTCGGCAATGTGTGTCACCCGGACGGAAAAACAACAGAAACCGTCCGTGAAAAGTTTCCCTTACATCGGAACATTCGCTGCATTGGTCGCCTGTATCCTGTTTTTCGGACAGCGGAGTTATTACGAGCCGTACAAAGAATGGAAGACTTTGCGGATCCTGGTAGAAAAGGAGGAACAGAAGGTTGCCGCACAAGGATATATGAGCCTGTACCCGCGCCTCTCCCACCGGACCGAGTTCCTGCTGGAAGGCGCCCGGTGCTTGCAACAATCCGGACAGTATTCGAATGCCATCATCTGGAGTTACCGGGCCATCCGGCTGACTGCCAATCCGGAGTTCTATTATATCCTTGCGGAAAGCCATCAGCAACTCGGACTTTACAGGCAGGCAGAGAAATATCTGTTGCAATGCCTCTACATTCTCCCGGAACAGATAGACACCTATTACCTGCTGACAAAATTATATGCGGAAACAAACTACTACCACCCGGACAAGCTCAGGCTAGCCGCCCATTCCGTGTTGACCAAACAGCCGGACACCTGCTTCAGGCCCGTCAGGCAGATGAAAGAGGAAGTCTATCAACTTCTTTTACAACAAATGGCAAACAGTAAATAGAACAATCCCTCTATTTTTATTGCACAATTAAATTATATCCCCTATCTTTGCCGAAATTTTGGAAGGAAGAGTTTCATGACGAATAAGATACATAAATGTAATCCGATGTTTATTTCCGGTTCAACGCCGGATATCGAAGCTCATTTCTTTAATTTACGGGATAATAATTTCTTTATATAAGATGCGTTGGTTATTTTTACTAACGCATTTTTTTTGTGTCCCGCAAGTGGCGATTTGATGAGATATAACATTCTATAAAATATTAATAAACAAAACAACCCAATTACTATGTCGAAGATTGGAATCAAAAAGGTGATTGTTCTGGGCTCGGGTGCCCTGAAGATCGGACAGGCCGGAGAGTTTGACTATTCCGGTTCACAAGCATTGAAGGCACTGAAAGAAGAAGGTATCAGTACCGTTTTGCTGAATCCGAACATTGCAACTATACAAACATCGGAAGGGGTAGCAGACAAGGTGTACTTCCTGCCTATCACTCCGTATTTTGTTGAAGAAGTAATCAAAAAAGAACAACCGGACGGAATCCTGCTGGCTTTTGGTGGCCAGACTGCCCTGAACTGCGGTACTCAGTTATACACCAGCGGCACACTTGCCAAATATGGCGTAAAGGTACTGGGAACTTCTGTTGAAGCTATCATGTACACAGAAGACCGCGACCTGTTTGTAAAGAAACTGAATGAAATCGACGTAAAAACTCCGATCAGCCAGGCCGTTGAAACGATGGAAGATGCAGTGAAAGCTGCTTACAAGATCGGTTTCCCGGTAATGATCCGTTCTGCCTATGCACTGGGCGGTATGGGTAGTGGTATCTGCAAGGATGAAGCAGAACTGCGTACACTGGCAGAAAGCGCTTTCGCTTATTCTTCACAGATCCTGGTGGAAGAATCGTTGAAAGGCTGGAAAGAAATTGAATTCGAAGTAATCCGCGATAAAAACGACCATTGCTTCACGGTTGTAAGCATGGAAAACGTCGACCCGCTGGGTGTACATACCGGTGAAAGTATTGTGGTTGCTCCAACCTGCTCACTGACCGACAAGGAACTGGATCTGCTGAAAGAACTGTCTACCAAGACAATCCGCCACCTGGGTATCGTAGGCGAATGTAACATCCAGTACGCATTCAACTCGGATACTTTCGACTATCGTGTGATCGAAGTGAACGCTCGTCTGAGCCGTTCTTCCGCACTGGCATCCAAAGCAAGCGGCTATCCTCTGGCTTTCGTTGCCGCTAAACTGGCATTGGGTTATGGTTTGGATGAAATCGGTGAAATGGGTACTCCGAACTCGGCATACAAAGCTCCGGAAGTAGATTATATGATCGTTAAAATCCCGCGTTGGGACTTGACTAAGTTCGTTGGCGTAAGCCGCCTGATCGGTTCAAGCATGAAGTCTGTCGGCGAAATCATGTCGATCGGTAAGAGCTTCGAAGAGATCATGCAGAAAGGTCTGCGTATGATCGGACAGGGCATGCACGGTTTCGTAGGAAACAACGACCTGGAATTCGACAACCTGGACGACGCCTTGGCTAACCCGACCGACCTGCGTATCTTCGCCGTAGCAAAAGCGCTGGAAGAAGGGTATACCGTAGAGCGCATCCACGAACTGTCAAAGATCACTCCGTGGTTCCTGAACGGTTTGAAAAATATCGTAGACTATGCGAAAGTATTGTCTCAATACAATAAGATCGAAGATCTGCCCGAAGAAGTGATGAAGGAAGCTAAACGCTTAGGTTTCTCTGACTTCCAGATCGCCCGTTACGTTGAGAATCCGGAAGGAAACATGGAAAAAGAAAACATCCGTGTACGTAACCTGCGTAAGAAAATGGGCGTTCTGCCAAGCGTAAAACGTATCAACACGATCGCTTCCGAACATCCGGAACTGACGAACTACCTGTACATGACATACGATGGCAGCGAACATGATATTCCTTACTACAAGAACGACAAGAGCGTAGTTATCCTGGGTTCAGGTGCTTACCGTATCGGTTCTTCCGTAGAGTTCGACTGGTGTTCGGTCAATGCAGCCCAGACAGCCCGTAAGTTGGGTTACAAGTCGATCATGATCAACTATAACCCGGAAACGGTTTCTACCGACTACGATATGTGCGACCGTCTGTACTTCGACGAACTTTCTTTCGAACGTGTACTCGATGTGATGGACCTGGAAATGCCGAAGGGTGTAATCGTATCCGTGGGAGGTCAGATTCCGAACAACCTGGCAATGAAGCTGTATCGCCAGAATGTTCCGGTGCTGGGTACTTCTCCGCTGTCGATCGACCGCGCTGAAAACCGTCACAAATTCTCCGCGATGCTGGATACACTGGGCATCGACCAGCCACGTTGGGCAGAGTTGACCAGTATGGAAGAGATCGATGGATTTATCGAAAAGGTAGGATTCCCGATCCTGATCCGTCCGTCATATGTACTTTCAGGGGCTGCGATGAACGTTTGCCACAACAAGGAACAGATGATCGAATTCCTGGATCTGGCCGCCAAGGTATCCAAAGAATATCCGGTTGTCGTATCCGAATTCCTGCAAGGAGCGAAAGAAGTTGAATTCGACGCTGTAGCCATGAACGGCGAAGTGGTTGAATATGCAATATCCGAACATATCGAGTTTGCCGGTGTTCACTCAGGTGACGCTACACTGGTATTCCCGGCTCAGAAAATCTATTTCGAAACAGCACGCCGCATCAAGAAGGTGAGTAAGATGATCGCCAAAGAGCTAAACATCAGCGGTCCGTTCAATATCCAGTTCCTGGCTAAGAACAACGACGTGAAGGTAATCGAATGTAATCTGCGTGCATCACGTAGCTTCCCGTTCGTATCCAAAGTGCTGAAACGCAACTTCATCGAAACGGCTACACGCATCATGTTGGATGCTCCTTATACAAAACCGGACAAGAGCGCTTTCGATATCGACTGGATCGGTGTAAAAGCATCTCAGTTCTCATTCGCCCGTCTGCATAAAGCCGACCCTGTACTGGGTGTGGATATGAGCTCGACCGGTGAAGTAGGTTGTATCGGCGACGACTTCAACGAAGCATTGCTGTCTGCCATGATCGCTGTTGGTAACAACATTCCTAAAAAGAATATCCTGGTTTCTTCGGGAGCAGCCAAGAGCAAAGTAGATTTGCTGGAACCCTGCCGCCTGCTGAGCACAAAGGGATACAAGATCTATGGTACTGCCGGAACCGCCAAGTTCCTGAACGAGAATGGAATCGAAGCGACTGCCGTATGCTGGCCGGATGAACAGGGCGACCTGAATATCATGGATATGTTCAGCAACCACGTATTCGAACTGGTTGTAAACATCCCGAAAGACCATAGCAAACGCGAGCTGACCAACGGTTACAAGATCCGCCGTGCTGCGATCGACCATAACATACCATTGATCACCAACGCTCGTCTGGCTAGTGCATTTATCGAAGCATTCTGCACGATGGAT
This sequence comes from Parabacteroides sp. AM58-2XD, assembly GCF_003463685.1. NCBI lineage: Bacteria > Pseudomonadati > Bacteroidota > Bacteroidia > Bacteroidales > Tannerellaceae > Parabacteroides > Parabacteroides sp. AM58-2XD. The sequence goes on along the minus strand of NZ_QSDP01000030.1, from coordinate 39,194 downwards.
GTAAAAGATATCCAGATCAAAGACTGGCAAGATTACAAATAAGCAAATATTTTTATTATATTTGTAACCATAATACGTAGAGACAGGGTATTACCTTGTCTCTACCTGTTTAATTTTAAATCATGCCCATGTACAGACTGCCGTTATTGTTCCTGACATTCATGCTGACATTCCTGGTCGCGCATGCATCGGTAGTCGTCCCTAATTTATTCGTAAAAAACTTCTCGGTAGATGATTATAAAGCCAGTTGTCAGAACTGGGGACTGTCGGTAGCCTCCGACGGCGTGCTCTATGTAGCCAATAATTCCGGACTGCTCACATTTGACGGAAACACCTGGAAGCATTATGAGACACCCGATAAATCGGTTATAAACGGCGTTACATTCCTCAACGACACGATCTATACCATCAGCGAAGGTTCTTTCGGAGGATGGACCCTCGACCATTTAGGAGTTATGCGTTACCATAAACTCTCCACGATACCGGCAGAAGTCAAGTTTAAAGAACCGCCCGCTTCTATCCCGTTCATCCTGCCCGACGAGATACTGCATGCACAACCCTCTGTCTTTACAACTATAAACGACCTGTATTTCATCGGCACCACCAACAACGGATTATATATAACAAGCCCGGAAGGGACTATCCTGCGCCACCTGTCAACCCACGACCAGTCATTACCCGACAATATCGTGCGCGCCATCTGCATCCAGGATGCGCAACAGATATGGCTGGCTTTCGACAATGGCATCTCACAGATCACTTTCGACCCCTCGATCATTTTGCTGGGGAAACGAAGCCAGATAGGAAAACTGAAAAATGCTACGCTCTTCAACGACACATTATATATCCAGACAAATATCGGATATTTCAAAAGGACATTAGACGCCGGAGATCATTTTGAACCGGTCGATATAAAGAAAGAGACATTCCACCTCCTGCCACAGAACAGTGTGTACGACTCGCTCCGTGTCAGCAATGTATTCTACGACACCGAATCATTGGGTGAGTTTGCCCATGCAGAACAGATCTATCCTATCGGCGATAACACCTATTGGCTTTGTGTCAAAAACGAAGCCGGCCTGTTCCATAACGATAACGGGAAAGGGACACTGAAATGCCGCATTCTGCTCAATAACTACAATATGAATATGGTGAGCAGAGACCGGAGGATATATCCTTTGAATGACACGCTTCACCTGATCTCGGCCATGCAGGGAGCCTTGCTGGTCAATATACGCGACCTGATAGAGGGAAGCCTCGGCCCTGCCACGCCCCTGCAAATATCCGAAATAAAGTATATCGACAAACATGGCGTACACAACCTGCCGGTCAATTCGGAAAAGATCACCCTCCCCCATAATTTCCAGGAACTTTCCGTTTATGTAGGAAGTACGATCTTTACCCCGAACCATCAGATCAGTTATATGATAGAAGGTGTTTCTTCAAACTGGTCGCCCTGGCAAAAAGGCGGGGAGATCTCTTTCCTGCAACTTCCGGAAGGCAAATATGTACTCAAGATCCGCAAATATGTAGTAAAAGGGCCGTACCTTGAAATCGCCATTCCGATCACCGTCCGCCCGGCCTGGTACAACACGATATGGGCATGGCTGATCTATATCATCGCTATCGCCGTAATAGGCAAATACACACTCAGCTACCATCTGAAAAACCTGCAACGGGAAGAAAAAAGCAAGCTGGATGCAAAAAGGCAGGCGGAAGAACAGAAAATCCAGCAGATGAAAAGCCGGATGCTGGAAGCCGAGCTGCAAAACAAGAATAACGAACTGACCTTACAGACCTCCGCCCTGGTTAAAAGGAACCAGGCGGTACAGAAACTGCTTGACGAACTGGAGCAGCAGAAAGAGACATTAGGCGACCGGTATCCGAACAAACTGTATACCCGGATGAAAAACCTGATGGAAGAATCGTTGAACGACCAAGCGGACTGGCTGTTGTTTGAGACGCATTTCAACAGTGCCCATCAGAATTTCATTGACCGGTTACGCCAACAATACTCCGACATTACCACCGGCGACTTACGTATCTGTTGCCTGCTCCGCATGAATCTTTCCACCAAAGAAATCGCATCACTGTTAAACGTATCAGTCCGTGCGATAGAATTACGACGGTACCGGTTAAGGAAGCGTCTGTCACTCGACAGCGACACGAATCTCATTGATTTCCTCATGAATTTCTAAAAAGTATTTTCTAGAATCAGTATTTCGCCAAACCATTATTATACAATCAATTACATACCGATGTAGTAGGTATGAGAAAGTCTTGATGTAGTATTTCCTCTCACACAAAACATTTGCGCAAGTAGTGTAGTAGTACTTTTTAATCGTTATGTTTCCAAATGTGCTTCCTTTGCCAGTGCAATTGAATCTTAATTTCTATAGACATGATGAAGCACGATCTGGAAGAACAACTGGAAGAGTTGGAAAGGCAGGGTATCAGTCGCCGCCATTTCCTCAAAATATTAACGGCAGCAGGAGTTATAACTGCTGTAGGTACACAAAAAGCTCACGCATTCTCTAGTAATGCAAAAGGAAAAATCCTGATAATCGGTGGAGGTGCTGCCGGAATTAGTATGGCTGCACGTTTGATGCACTGGTTGGATAGTCCGGACATTACATTGATAGACCCCAGCGACCGACAGTTCTACCAACCCGGCTTTACATTGATTGCCTCCGGTGTTTATAAACCGGACGAAGTATGGAAGAAGCAGGAAGACTGCATTCCCGATGGCGTAAAATGGATTAAAGATTCTGTTGCCGCCGTTGACCCGGTCATGAACCTGGTAACAACGAACAACAATGGAAAAGTCGCTTACGACTTTTTGGTCCTGACACCAGGCATACAGATTAACTGGGAAAAGGTGGAAGGGATTACACACGATACATTAGGAGCAGGAAATGCTCACTGTATATATGATTACGAAGGTGCACAAAAAACCTGGAAAGCGCTTCAGGAATTCGCAAAGACAGGCGGTCGTGGTATCTACACAGATACATACACAAAGCATAAATGTGGCGGAGCACCGAAAAAGATTTGTTTGCTGACAGAAGATTACAGCCGCAAACAAGGCACACGGGACAATTTGAAACTGGATTACTTCACGGCAGCGAAAGAGCTGTACGATATTCCGTTTTACACGCCCCGCCTGCTGGAGATTTACAAGGAACGTAATATTCCCATCAATCTCAACGTTCGCGTGAAAGGTGTCGATACGGCAGCCAAACAGGTACATTTTGAAAAGGTTGAAACAGTCGGAGAAGAGAAAGTATATACTCCATTCGTGGAAGATTACGATTTCCTTCATTTCACTCCGCCTATGTCGGCTCCCGATTTCGTTCGCGAAGCTGGTCTGGGATGGACGGAAGGCAAGCTGGCTGCCGATGCCTGGGTGATGGTTGATAAAGCGACACTGGTTCACAAAACTTATCCGAACATCGTCTCCCTGGGAGATGTTGCCGGGATACCAACCAGTAAAACATCTGCGGCAGTACGCATGCAGGTACCGATCGCTGCCAAAAACCTGATCTCGTTGATGGAAGGCAAAGAACCTGTTGAAAAATACAACGGATATGCTGCCTGCCCGATCGTAACAGACTATGGACACGTACTATTGTGCGAGTTCGACTATGATAAAAAGCCGCTTCACTCGTTCCCGTTCAGCATGCTGGACACATCGAAGGAACAATGGGCGGCCTGGTTACTGAAAGTTTACATGTTGAAACCGATGTATTTCTACGGAATGCTGAACGGTTACGCATAACGGACCAAAATAACAACTCCCTATAATTCAAATGCCAAACTACAGAAAATCCCCGGGTCAGACTCCTGATGCCGGGGATTTTGTTTTACTATTCACTCCCCTCCCTCCGACTAAAAGGAAGACTACCACTTATTAAGTCGAAACTCCTTACTCACTAGAACGAAAGTCCTTACTCACTACTACCAGGGTGTACAGGGTAGTCTATCACCCTGTACACCCTGGCTAGCTATCCTGTACACCATAATCAACTACGGTGTACACCCTGAAAACACTAAGTCGTAACCTTTGAATTAGTTAGTCCATAGGTTAGTCTTAATAATTAGTAGGATTACTCCATCTTCCGATAATACCGAGGCGTATAACCTGGCAATAACTCCGGATGGAATACCCATACAAGGTCTTTCAGGAGGTAATCGGGATGTATCGGAAATTCCTCATAATAGGGTACTATTCCCGTATTACAGGTATAAATCCGGCGGTTCTTAAAGGCATCAAAGTTTTCATAGGGCGTATACTCGGTACGAAGGTCTTTGTAGGTCATGTCGTTTGCCTGATTATATTTGATCAGCCACATATCGGCATGGATCGCCTTGTCGAGTACGGTTTCAAAAGCCAAAGGGGTACTGCCCGCTCCGGGAAGGTCTTTGAAGATATAATCTGCTCCGGCATCTTTATACAGATGGGCAATATAGCTATCGCCTGCCGGCATATACCAGGAAGAACCGAATTTCTTTTCAGAAATGACGGTCGGACGGTTAGTGACTGTCTTTGCCAGCTCTTTCAGTTCCAGATAACGGTCTTCCGTTTCCCGGAAGATTGAATCTGCCATTGCTTCCTTACCGAATAACAAGCCATAGAAACGTATCCATTCAGTCCGCCCCAACGGCAACGACTCCATGTAATCGGCGGCCTCAATGATAGGAATACCCAGTTTCTCGGCAGGTCCGTATCCTGCATTCTGAAAAGGAGAAGCTATAATGATCTCTGCCCCTATATCTATAATCTTTTCGATATTCGGCGCCGTCGCCTCTCCCAGGTCGGCAATCTTTCCGGCACGCAAACCTTCCTGAATGGAAGGCGTATCCATATACCGGGGTTCACATACGCCGATCACCTTATCCGCTTCATTCAGCTGGTCGATAATAGCCGCATGAACGGAGGTATAAACCACGATATTCTTCACCGGTGTCCGCACAACCGTCCCCTTAGGCAAATCACCGGGCATTGACGTACTGCGGTCCACCAACAGATAACGTTGCAGGATACGGGTACTATCCCAAGGGTCGCGGACTTCTACCGATGTATAATCAGTGAAGTGCTGTATGGTGAAACCACGGGCATAGCGGATGGAGTCGGAAGATACAACTTCTTTAATAACAGTATTCTGTTTTCCGTTACATCCTGATAACAGAAAACAGAATACAATAAAATATGAAAATATAACTTCATCTATTATTGATTCGTAACAAATGCAAATGTAGAAGGCGACATACCGACTTCTACTGTCTTTTTCAATGTACCTTCTTTGTCAAAAATAAAGATATCATCATTCTGGAAATAACTTGATATTCCATAATAAACATCTCCGCTCACCGGATCAACGCCAATGGCAGAAGGATCTGAAGTAAATACAGAAAAGTCTTTAATGAAAGTCGGATTAATTACTTTGTCGGTCTTCAAATCAAAAGTAAAAGCAGCTTTACCATCCGGGTTGTAGTAGTTAGCCACATAGCAATAAGCCGTATCGTTCTTCACATACATTTTTGTTACATTCACTCCGTCAACAGCCTCAGCTTTATCATCTTTCGTATCAACACGATACAGCATATCAGCACCGACCTTGTAATCGCCATAACAAACAGCATAAATATCTCCTTCCGAATCAGAGAATACATGATTCGGATTCAAGCCGACGGTAACATCACCAATCTTTTTGAAGGATGCAATATCCACCACAGACAATTTATCCGAAGTTGACGGCCAGTTCATCCCATCAGTATCAGCTGTGTAAATTTTTCCATTTGCGATAGCAATACCATCAGGGTTTGGACCAACAGCTGTATATCCTTCAATCGCCAATGAAGCAGTGTCAATCTTTGCTACAAAACCATCAAAAGTAGTCATGTATACCTTACCTTCATGTGAAGCCATCATACGAGGAGCACGGGGGGCACCTTCGCTATCAACAGGTTTTAAGGTTGTTATTACCTTAGATGTTGCTGCATCAAGAACCTCCAGTGTACTTGAGCGATAAACAGAAATATACAATTTAGAGCCGTATAAGAGCATACTCTGTCCCATATTACCCAAAGCACGCCCATTTACATCTGCAAAGATATCAGCAGTCATTTCTCCACTTTCCATGTCGAGCATAGACAGGGTTGCATTATTCTGACCATCCATGCCACCATTCAGGATATACACCTTAGATGTTTCAGTCGGAACGGCTGGAATTTCCGGTTCCGGTATTGAATCATCATCATCACAACTTGTAAACGTAACGCCCAATACTATTGTCAGCATTGAAGCAAACCAATAAAACTTTTTCATTTTAAATTATATATAATTAATATGTAATGGAAACTGCACATCTGAACGATCGACCCGGCATTGGATAATATCTCACAATATCATATTGTTTATCTGCAATATTCAGAATATCAGCCTGTAAACGCAAAATACAACGTTTCAAACGAAAATTACGATTCAGTGAAACATTCTGTTCTACATAAGACTCAATCTCATTTTCTTTGATATTCTGACGATTCATATACCTAACACCCGAAGCCGTTAACGAATAACTGATATTTACCCATGGGTTTAGGAAACTCGCCGAATACGAGCCGGAATGCCTTGGGGTATAGGGTATCTGATCTTTGTAGCTCTTGTCTTTTTCATTCGTTATATCAATCGCTTTCTGGAAAGAATACGAGCCGTCTAACAACAACTCATAAGTATCTTTTAAAGTAATCCCTGCATGCACATTCACATCCAAACCTTTAATGTCCACTTCTCCCAGATTCATCATCTTCCAAATAAACATTGTAGGAATAGCAACAATCTTATCTTTTACTCGATTATAATAGGCATCAGTCGTTATACTAAAAGAATTGAAAAGCCAGAAACGGTCACGCCAGGTAACACCTAAATTATATTGACGAGCTTTTTCCGGCTTCAGATTGGTATTACCTATCCGAGAATAATAAAGATCATTAAATGTTGGTAACCGAAAAGCATCTTTATAGGAAAAGCGTACCCGCAAATTCGCATCAGGCAATACCCTCCACGAAAGACTTGCTGTCGGTGACAGATGTTTTCTATTTGCCGGTTTCTCCCCTAACTCAACGCGTTCATCAATATAAGTAGCCAACAAAGACAATATACTAGTTAAACGGCGATCTTCGTATTTTGCAGATAAGGCAGTTAACGAAGAAAGCCGCGAAGGAAACTGGCAGTCCTTGAAATTATTATTCAGGTCATTCCAATAAATATCCTGAGCCAAAGAGAAAGAGATATTTTGTATGGGAACATATAAAAGAGATCCTGTTAAATACGTTTCTCGCTGATAATAAGAACTTACCTGTATTCTTCCTTCATACTTATTATTCACATCTTCATACCGGTTATAATACCAGTTATACCGAAGGCTACTTTGCAGAGAAAAACGATCATTTAATTTGTTTTCATAATGTCCTTGTGCAAAGAAGTTACGGTCCCATAAGCGCTCGCCAGTATAATCGTTATAAAGATTGACAGATCCCGGTAAACCACGTTCCGAATCGAAATAATATGCTTTAAGAGATAAATCTCCGTATCTTCCCAAACCTCCGTACAGGTTTAACTCTACGCGCCCTATATTAACATCTGTGTTTTTCCTTTTCTCGCGGGTCACTATGTTTCCATTCACTAATGTAAACTCATATTGCCCGTCTGCACGTTGCCAATCCCCATCAATAACTGCACTCCAACGTTTCCCTAACTTCTGTTCATATCTCAAATAAGGATTAAACAACCCGAATGAGCCGGTTTTAATCTTGGCAGCAATGTGAAATATATCTTTCCCTTCAAATTCCGGCTTACGTGTCTTCATAACCAAAGAACTGGAAGATGCAAACATTCTGGCAGTACGAAAAATATCATCATTCTGGATAATCGACAACTCTATTTGGTCCAAATTTTCTAAAGAGAAGCGACTTATGTCTACTTGTCCACTTTGACAATCACTTACGGCTACGCATCGTAACTGACCCCGGTATGTTGTGCTCCCAGGCTACGGACTGAAACCGTCTTCAGCCCTCCTATCCCACCGTAATCTTTCACGGTAGCGCCGGAGAAACGTTTGACAGCCTCCGATAAATCCTGTATCCCAAGCCGTTCGATACCCGAACGGTCCATCACTTGTAAAGGTGTAGCCTCGCGGGTTGTGGAAGGACGCGCCTTTTCCACGACCTCAACACCTTTCAGCTGGTGATAAACAGTCGTATCGATCTGCTGTGCGTGCAGGACAGGCACGCACAGAAATATGCCTGCCAGGCATATAAATACTATAATAAATAATGTACGCATATATCAAGTTCCATCAACACCTTACCCGAGGCATTATATAATAGAATAATGGCAGGTTTTCTGACTTGTTCTCCCATGATCGGCCGCCTTCCCAAGGATCCTAAAATCCTCAGTGGCAACAAGATTTGCCGGGGTTACAGAACTTACAGCTACGGGTACAGTTCCGGATTTGCACCGGATTCCCTATTACTAACGGCCGGCGGAAGCCAGACCGTTACACCATAATCCGGTGGCAAAAGTACAAATAATATCAATTACTATACCTGATAATTTAAAATACTACTTCTGGTAATATAATTTAACAGATCATACCACCATCCCCCAAACCATTCCGCACACAAAATGCCAACCCTTATTCTTCAAAAAACAGCGTAATTTTTCCTCAAATTGTTCCATATCGCAAAACAATTGGTTCATTTCGGAATGACTACAAAATTAGTTTAAAGTTTAACTAAATGCAAAAAAGCCAAAAAAGTAATATGTTCGGGTTTCCGACAGGTTGTTTTCGTAATATTGCACGGTTGAAAAAATATATTGACGAGGTTTAAAAAGAATTGTATGGGAGAAACAAAAGGTTATGTTTCGCAGGTTATCGGTCCAGTCGTGGATATTCACTTCGATAATGAAAAAGAAGAGAAAATAGTGCTACCCCGCATTCATGACGCCATGGAGATAACCCGTCCTAATGGGAAAATACTGATCGTGGAAGTTCAGCAGCACATTGGGGAAAACACAGTCCGTACAGTCGCTATGGATACGACAGACGGACTGCAACGAGGAATGGAAGCCGTATCATGCGGTTCGCCCATTACCATGCCGGTTGGCGATCAGGTAAAGGGGCGTTTGATGAACGTGACAGGCGATCCGATCGACGGGATGAAAATGCTGGATAAAAAAGGAGCTCTCCCTATCCATCGTGAACCGCCGAAGTTTGAAGATCTGACAACCAGCAAAGAGGTGCTCTACACCGGTATCAAGGTGATCGACCTGCTGGAACCCTATTCCAAAGGAGGTAAAATCGGGTTGTTCGGTGGCGCCGGAGTCGGAAAGACGGTTCTTATCATGGAACTGATCAATAACATTGCCAAAAAGAATAACGGTTTTTCTGTTTTCGCCGGCGTGGGTGAACGTACCCGTGAAGGTAACGACCTGCTGCGCGAAATGATACAGTCGAATGTAATCCGTTACGGTAAAGAATTTAAGGAAAGTATGGAAGCCGGTCACTGGGACCTGTCGAAGATAGATCACGAAGAACTGGCTAAATCGCAGGCGACACTGGTGTTCGGACAGATGAACGAACCGCCGGGAGCACGTTCGTCAGTCGCCCTCTCGGGACTGACCATCGCCGAATCGTTCCGCGACCTGGCTCCAGAAGGCGAGACTCGCGATATACTGTTCTTTATAGATAATATCTTCCGCTTCACGCAGGCCGGTTCCGAAGTATCCGCCCTGTTGGGACGTATGCCGTCGGCAGTAGGTTATCAGCCGACACTGGCTACCGAAATGGGAGCCATGCAGGAACGTATCACCTCTACGAAAAAAGGTTCCATTACCTCCGTACAGGCTGTTTACGTACCGGCAGACGACTTGACCGACCCGGCACCGGCAACGACCTTTACGCACCTGGATGCTACCACCGTGCTGAGCCGTAAGATTACCGAACTGGGTATCTATCCGGCAGTCGACCCGCTGGAATCGACATCCCGTATCCTCGACCCGCTGGTCGTAGGCAAGGAACATTACGAAACGGCACAGCGTGTGAAACAGATACTCCAGCGTAACAAGGAGTTGCAGGATATTATCTCCATCCTGGGTATGGAGGAACTTTCGGACGAGGACCGCCAGACAGTTAACCGCGCCCGCCGTGTACAACGTTTCCTGTCGCAGCCTTTCGCCGTGGCGGAACAATTCACCGGCGTACCGGGCGTAATGGTCTCTATCGAAGACACCATCCGCGGATTCAATATGATCATGGACGGTGAAACCGACGATATCCCTGAACAGGCCTTCCTGAATGTAGGAACGATTGAAGATGTGATTGAAAAAGGAAAGAAACTGGCAGAACAAGCAAATTAAAAACGTATGGAACTGGAAATCATATCCCCTAGTGGCGTTTTATTCAAAGGAGAGACAAATTATGTATCCTTTCCGGGTACGGCAGGTTCGTTCGACGTCCTGCCCCATCACGCTCCGATGATCGCTGCCCTGGAAGAAGGCGTTATCCGGTACCAGACAAATGAAAAGAAAGAACAAGAAATAAAAATACAGAGCGGATTCGTCGAGATAAAAGGCGATATCCTGTCCGTATGCATCGAATAAAAAAATACGATCATGAGCGGTAGATTAAGAATGAAGCTAATGGGCTTGACTACCTTTATTAATGTAGTTATCGGCGTCTCCCTGGGAGGCTTGTTATACACCATCTGGCCTTCGCATTATTATGAGTGGTATCCATCGATACCGATGTTTTACTGGTTAAGCAGTATGTTAATGATCTATTTTCTGGATCATGTCAAACGGAAACACGGAGACGTCACGGTTGTTACTTATATGGTAGTCCGCCTTTGCAAATTCACGCTCGCACTGGTTTTCCTGTGGCTTTATGCCGCTTTGGTCGGACAGAACCTGAAAGCCTTCGGCTTCACGATGATGTTGTTCTATTTCATTTATCTTGTACTGGAAACATATACATTGTATCTGTTTGAGAAAAAGAGAATGATTAGTGAGAAAAAAGAAAAAGATGAACAGAATAAAAAATAACGGCCTGTTTTGGTTTACTTTCTTGTTACTGGTTTGCATCAGCTTTCCGGTAAGCGCCTCCACAGATGCGAAACAAGGTGAGGTAGATGTGCAGGATATCGTATTCTCACACATCAAGGATGCCTATACCTGGCACATCACGGAGTGGAACGGGAAAGAGATTTCCATACCACTGCCCGTCTTGCTGAAAAGCGAAGAACGCGGATGGGACTTGTTCCTCTCCTCACACCTGCATCATGGTAATGTGCATCATAACTATTACATCGCCAATGAGGGGAAACATGCCGGAAAGGTGGTAGAGAAAAACAGCAGAGGCGAAGAAGTAAAACCCTGGGACTTGTCGCTTACGAAAAACGTATGTGGCCTGCTTCTCAGTTGCGGTTTACTGCTTTTCATCGTGCTGCGTACCGCCCGCTGGTATAAAAAGCATCCGTATGAAGCCCCCGGAGGATTTACCGGATTGATGGAGATGGCGGTCATGTTCATACATGACGGCGTAGTGAAGGAAGGAATCGGCAAAGAATATAAGCCTTTCTCTTCTTATCTGCTGACGGTCTTTTTCTTCATCCTGATAAACAACCTGATCGGTATTATTCCGATTTTCCCGGGAGGAGCCAATATCACCGGTAATATCACAATTACCGCCGTGCTCGCTTTATGTACGTTCCTGGCAGTGAACCTGTTTGCTACCAAGGAATACTGGAAGGAGATATTCTGGCCCAACGCCCCTATCTTCCTGAAGTTACCGTTGCCGATCATGCCCTTCGTGGAATTTTTCGGCATACTCACCAAGCCGTTCGCCCTGATGATCCGTCTGTTTGCCAATATCATGGCCGGACATACAATCATTCTGGCGTTGACTTGCCTGATATTCATCACCGCCTCGATGGGAACAGCCATAAACGGTACGATGACAATCGTATCCGTATTGTTCACCGTGTTTATGAACTGCCTCGAACTGTTGGTGGCATGCCTTCAGGCCTATATATTCACCCTGTTGTCGGCCAACTATATCGGATTGGCCAAAGTACGGGAATGAACAAACATATTTATTAATAATAAGATTACTAATTTTAAAGATTGAGAGTTATGTTATCAGCAATTTTATTACAAGCAGCAGCCGGTGCAGGCATCGCTAAACTTGGAGCAACAGTAGGAGCAGGATTAGCTGCTATCGGTGCAGGTATAGGTATCGGATTGATCGGTAAAGGTGCCGTCGAAGGTATCAGCCGCCAACCGTCGGCAGCCGGTGACATCCGTACGTCCATGCTTATCATGGGTGCATTGGTAGAAGGTGTTGCCCTGTTTGCGATCGTAGTATGTTTCTTAGGATTGTTCCAATAAATAAAAGTAAACTATGTCATTGCTCACACCAGACGCAGGGCTTTTATTCTGGATGATCCTTTCTTTCGGAATCGTCTTTGTTATTCTTTCCAAATATGGTTTCCCGGTAATCATCAAAGCCGTGGAACAACGGAAAGAATACATCGATCATTCCCTCGAATCGGCCCGCCAGGCAAACGAACAACTTGCCGGCATCCAGGCCGAAAGCGAAAAGATTCTTGCCCAGGCAAGAGAGCAGCAGAATGAGATTCTGAAACAAGCCCTGGCCGAAAAAGAACAGATTATCAGCGCAGCCCGGCAAAAGGCATCCGCTGAGGCACATCTGCAACTGGAGGAAGCGACACGCCGGATAGGTGAAGAAAAGGACAAAGCCATCCGCGAAGTCCGCACCGAAATCGCCGACCTGTCAGTCGCCATTGCAGAGAAAGTGATGAAAGAGAAAATCAGCCGCACCGATGAACAGGAAAAGATCATCAACGGGCTGCTCGACAATGTTTCGTTTAGTAAATCATAAGATATGGACGTAGGTACAATCTCTTCCCGGTATGTCAAAGCACTCTTTTCGTTGGCAAAAGACAAGCGGCAGGAGGACCGGGTATATGATGACATGAAGATGCTGACCATCAGTTTCGAGCAAGAGCCGGGACTGAAAGCGGTGCTCGACAACCCTATCTTTCCCCTGGAGGAGAAAGTAAAGTTGCTGACTACCGCCGCCGGCCTGGAAGTATGCGAGTTGTTCACCCGTTTTATCCGCCTGGTACTTCAGCACAAGAGAGAGAGCTTGTTACCGCTAATGGCATATATTTATATCCATATGTACCGGAAAGACAAGAAGATCACCCGTGTGTTGTTCAAGACACCGGCTCCGGTAGATGAAGCGACACAGGAACATTTAAAGAAACGGCTGAAGGAAGAGACCGGCAACACCATCGAATTCATGGGAGTGATCAAGCCGGAACTGATCGGTGGCTTCGTGCTCCGTATCGGTAATACCCGGATAGATGCCAGCTACGCCCAGCAACTGCGGGAAATCAGAAATCAGCTAATCGAAAAAAATTAAAAAAGAAAAACGTATGACAGACCAGATAAAAGTAAGTGAAGTTTCCGCCATTTTACGCGAACAACTGGAAGGTATCAACACCACGATCCATCTGGAAGAGGTGGGCACTGTGCTTCAGGTCAGTGACGGTGTAGCACGTATCTACGGGCTGGACAATGCCGAAGCCAACGAATTGTTGCAATTCGACAACGGAATGGAAGCCATTGTGATGAACCTGGAAGAAGATAACGTAGGTGCCGTATTGCTCGGGCCGACCGACCAGGTAAAAGAGGGCGACACGGTGAAACGTACACGTCGCATCGCTTCCATCAACGTAAGCGAGAACATGATCGGTCGTGTAATCGACCCGCTGGGCAACCCGATCGACGGCAAAGGCGAGATTGTCGGAAAGAAATGCCAGATGCCGCTGGAACGAAAAGCTCCGGGTGTCATTTTCCGCCAACCGGTAAACGAACCGTTACAGACAGGTATCAAAGCGGTGGATGCCATGATCCCTATCGGACGCGGGCAACGTGAATTGATTATCGGTGACCGTCAGACTGGTAAAACCTCGATCGCCATCGACACGATCATCAATCAACGCAGTAATTATGAAGCCGGCAATCCGGTTTACTGTATCTATGTGGCGATCGGACAGAAAGGTTCTACAGTCGCTTCTCTGGTAAACACCTTACAGGAAAAAGGGGCGATGGATTACACGATCGTAGTCAGTGCCACTGCTTCCGACCCGGCTGCCATGCAATATTTCGCTCCTTTTGCCGGAGCTGCCATCGGTGAATATTTCCGCGACAGCGGACGTCATGCGTTAGTTGTCTATGATGACTTGTCGAAACAGGCAGTCGCTTATCGCGAGGTATCCCTGATCCTTCGCCGTCCTTCGGGCCGCGAGGCGTATCCGGGTGATATTTTCTACCTGCATTCACGCCTGTTGGAACGTGCAGCGAAAATCATCAACCAACAGGAAGTAGCCAGCCAGATGAACGACCTGCCCGACAGCATGAAAGATAAGGTAAAAGGTGGCGGTTCGCTCACTGCCCTGCCGATTATCGAGACGCAGGCGGGTGACGTGTCGGCTTATATCCCGACCAACGTAATTTCCATCACCGACGGACAGATATTTCTGGAAACAGACCTGTTCAACCAGGGAAACCGTCCAGCTATCAACGTGGGTATTTCCGTATCCCGGGTGGGTGGTAACGCACAGTTGAAAGCGATGAAGAAGGTGGCCGGTACGCTGAAAATCGACCAGGCACAGTTCCGCGAACTGGAATCGTTCACGAAATTCGGCGGCGATATGGATGCGGTAACCGCCTTCACCATCGACAAAGGACAGAAAAATACACAACTATTGATACAACCCCAGTATAACCCGATGCCTGTAGAACAGCAGATCGCTATCCTGTATTGCGGCACCAAAGGTTTACTGAAAGAGGTTCCGCTGGATAAGGTACACGATTTTGAAAATGCGTTCTTACAGACTCTGATCACCAATCATCAGAAAGACGTACTCGATATATTAAAATCGGGTGTGATAAATGATGAAGTCAGCCGTATCCTGGAAGAAACAGCCCACCAGGTCAGCGGGGCATATAAAGCAGGTTGATAACAGAAATTAGACTATGGCATCACTGAAAGAGATAAAAATCCGTCTTGCGTCGATCAGAAACACGCAGAAGATCACCTCCGCCATGAGGATGGTGTCTTCTGCCAAACTGCATCATACGCAGACGATTGTCGAACATATGCTCGAATACGAGAGTAAGCTGAGCGCCATATTAAGGGGCACACTGTCGGCTGAAAGCGATATGAGTTCGCCCTACGCAGCTGTTCGTGAGGTGAAACAGGTGGCTATCGTCGCTTTTTCCTCCAACAGCGGGTTGTGTGGCGCTTTCAATGCGAACATATGGAAAGAGTTAACAGCCCGTCTCCACCAGTATGAGGCGGACGGTATAACCGTGCGCATTTATCCGATTGGTAAAAAGGTGGCGGACGAACTGCATAAAGCTGGTTATCAAACCGATGACAGCTTCCTTACGATCGGCGACAAACCGGCCTACGAGGATGCCTCGCGACTGGCAACTGCCTTGATGGAGTTGTATATCTCCGCCCAGGTCGACCGGGTGGAACTACTCTACCATCATTTCAAGAATATGGCGGAACAGGTACTGACCGAAAAGGTTTTCCTCCCGGTTTCCTTACCGGAAGCAGACTCGGAAAGTGCTTCGAGCAACTATATTCTGGAGCCGTCTGCCGAACAGTTGCTTGCCTTACTGCTCCCCAAAGTGCTCCATCTGAACATCTACACGACCTTGCTCGACACTGTCACTTCCGAGCATGCCGCCCGCATGCTTGCCATGCAGACAGCCAACGACAACGCCAACGACCTGATCCAGGAACTGACGTTGCAATACAACAAAAACCGCCAGCAGGCCATCACCAATGAATTGCTGGATATTATGGGAGGAAGCGGGCAATAATCTTTTACATCATCAGTAATCAATAAAAAATCGAAGCCCCGGCGAATCACTTCGGCGGGGCTCCTGGCTTTAAAATTATTATTGAACAATTTCTAACAACCAAATCTAATACTTAATAGAAGAATAATATCATTAATTGGGCAGTTAGTACACGTAAAAACATTGTCAACGGATAAACTGTAGCATAACCTACTGCCGGAGCATCATTTCCCGCCGTTGCATTCGCATAAGCCAAAGCGGGAGGATCCGTCGTACTGCCGGCCAGCAATCCCATCAACGTATAGTAATTCAGTTTAAAAAAATGCCTGCCAATCAATCCGATGACTAATAAAGGCAGCATTGTTATAATAAAACCGTAACCAATCCAGACAAATCCGCCTTTATTCACGATAGTATCCACAAAACCATCCCCGGCACTCAGCCCGACACAGGCCAGGAACATGGTTATACCAATCTCCCGGAGCATCAGATTGGCACTCTGGGTAGTATAAGTAACCAGTTTATAACGGTATCCGAAACGGCTGATCAGGATAGCGACAACCAACGGACCACCTGCCAAACCCAGCTTGATAGGTTGAGGAATCCCTGGGAAACTAATTGGAATACTTCCCAGAATAATACCTAAAGCGATACCGATAAATATTGGAATCAGGTTCGGTTCATTCAGACGTTTCATCGAATTACCCAATATCATACTCACCTTATCGACAGCCAGTTCACTACCAACTACGGTTACACGGTCGCCAACCTGCAATTGCAAACCTTGTGTTGCTACCAGTTCCACTCCGGCACGATTCACACGTGTGACATTGATACCATGCAAACGGCGTAACTGCAAATCCCCCAGTTTAGTGCCCGTCAGTTCCGGCTTTGTCACCAAAATGCGGCGGCTGACAAAAGCACTTTCGGCGGGAATCCATTGTTTACGGTCCATCTCTATCTCTTGACCGATAAAGGTTTTTATAGTTTCCGCATCATGTTCTGTCGTGATCACGAATATTTTATCATCTTCTTCCAAAATCGTACTGCCGGTAACAATGTCCACTTTATTGGTCTTGTTACGCCAAATACGGGATATGACAAATTCCCTATGCTCCAACAGGGCGGCAAGCTCCATTATCTTCCTGCCAAAAAGAGCCGGATTCTTCACTATCAGCGATATAGGTGTAGCCTCACTATTATGCACATTATTCTCTTCTTCCAGCTTTTTCGTCTCCTGGTCAAAACTTATATGAAAAATATACCGGACAAACAACATGGAAAGGATGATACCGACGACTCCCAGCGGATAAGCAACGGCATATCCCAATGCAATCGTATCATCGGAAGCCCCCGTCATATCACTAAATGCCTGTTGAGCAGCCCCCAGTCCCGGTGTATTTGTCACTGCACCCGATAAAATACCGACCATCGTCGGAATAGGGATTCCTGTCACAAAATGTATCACCAAGGCCATCATAACCCCGAGAAAGACAATTCCGCAAGCCAGACCATTCAAAGTCATCCCCCCTTTCTTAAAAGAAGAGAAAAAACCGGGTCCGACCTGCATGCCGACTGAATAAACAAATAGGATCAATCCAAACTCTTTAAAGAAATGAATGACAGACGGATTGATTGTAAACCCAAAATGTCCCAGTAGAATGCCGACAAACAATACCAGGGTTATCCCCAGAGAAATCCCAAATACTTTGATTTTCCCAAGTTGGATCCCTATGGCAATAACCAGAGACAGTAAAAGGATGGAATGTCCGATACCTTCTCCCCATAATAATTCATGAATCCATTCCATAGTCAATCACTTTTGAGGCACAGCAAAACTCCACGCCACAACGCGAACAAAGCTTCTCCATGATTTTCATACAATTTAGAATTAATATTCTTTTCGAACCATTTCCCTAACCCACGAGGAAAAACAGCCTTTAACGAACGGCAGGTCTTCTGACTGACTCCCATCCTGAAGCCTTCCCGACACATGTCAGTGGCATAAGTTGTTTTCAGGATGTTATTAGAGCTTCACAGCAGCGGGACTGTCCGGGATTTACACCCGATTCCCTTTTAATCCGTATCATCCGAACAGACAACACGAAACCAATTCGGAGGCAAAGCTACAAAATAAAAGACAAAATCAATATGATAAATACAAGTTTTTTAAACTTTTACGTTCCTGTTTATTTATAAAACTATGACATAAGCAGAAATCCCTGCCAGCCTCACGGTCGACAGGGATTTACCATTCATAATTCTAACAACAAAATCAAATCGTTACAATGGCATATTGCCATGTTTTTTCGGCGGATTGCTCTGGCTTTTGTTCTTTGCCATCTCCAACGCCTGTATCAGCTTGAAACGAGTCTGCCGCGGCATGATAATCTCGTCGATAAATCCTTGCTCAGCGGCCCGGTAGGGATTAGAGAAGTTTTCCGCATACTCTTTCATAGCCCGCTCTTTCTCTTCTCCGGTTGCTTTTCTATATAAGATATTAACAGCCCCTTCTGCTCCCATAACGGCAATCTCCGCCATTGGGTAAGCCAGATTAACATCGGCACCGGTCGGTTTGCTCGACATAACGATATAAGCACCGCCATAGGCTTTCCGGGTAATCAACGTGATTTTAGGTACGGTCGCTTCCGCATAAGCATAGACGATCTTCGCGCCGTGGCGGATAATACCGTCGTGCTCCTGGGTACATCCCGGAAGAAAACCGGGTACATCTTCAAAAGTAACCAGCGGAATATTGAAACAATCGCAAAAACGGATGAAACGAGCCGCCTTATCCGAAGCATCGATATCCAGCACACCTGCCAGGAATGCCGGCTGGTTGGCAACGATACCGACCGTACGTCCGCCTAAACGGGCAAAACCGACTACGATGTTTTTTGCAAAATGCGGCATTACCTCAAAGAAATAGTGATTATCCACCACCGGTTCAATAATATCCTTTATATCATAAGGAATATTCGGATCATCCGGAATCACCTCCTGCAACGATTCTTCTTCACGGCGGATATCATCCGTACAAGGAACAAGTGGGGCATCTTCCATATTATTGGCCGGAAGAAAACCGAGTAATTCGCGGATACTCATTAATGTTTCTTCTTCCGTATCACACATAAAATGAGTAACACCGCTCTTGGTACTATGTGTATAAGCACCGCCCAATTCTTCTTTTCCTACTTCTTCATGGGTAACCGCCTTGACCACGTCCGGACCGGTGATAAACATATGGCTTTTTTCTTTCACCATAAAAATAAAATCGGTCAACGCAGGCGAATAGCAGGCTCCTCCGGCACAAGGTCCGAGGATCGCAGAAATCTGCGGAACCACTCCCGAGGCCATCGTATTCTGATAGAAAATGGAGCATATCCGGCCAGACTGCTGACCCCTTCCTGAATACGGGCACCACCCGAATCATTCAGGGCAATTACCGGCGCTCCGTTTTTCAATGCCAGTTGTTGCACCTTGACGATCTTCGCGGCATTCGTTCCGCTCAATGTTCCTCCGTAAGCGGTAAAGTCATAAGCATAGACAAACACTTGGCGTCCGTCTATCTTGCCATACCCCGAAACGATCCCGTCACCCGCTATTTTGTTCTTTTCCATACCGAAATTGGTACAACGGTGAATGACAAACTTATCCAGTTCGACAAATGTACCCTTATCCAGTAACATGTCAATACGTTCACGGGCAGTCATACGTCCGGCTTCATGCTGTTTCTCTATACGTGCCATACCGCCTCCCAACGAAGCAGCCTTATCCAGTTCTTCAAACGTTTTATATAAATGTTCTTTTCCCATTTTAATCCTCTTTGTCTGTTATTATATCCAAAGTCAGAAGGACCTGGTTGCTCGTCACCGAATCCCCTTCCTTTACCTGCACATCGCGTACCGTGCAGGCCGAACTTACCTTATAATTACTCTGCATCTTCATTGCTTCGATCACTACGACAATATCGCCAGGTTCGAGACGGTCGCCTTTCTGAACAGCAACCTTCACCACCTTGCCGGGCATCGGAGAAATAATCTTATTGTCCTGCCGCTCTTCGCTATTCCTGCGCATACGCAAATATTTCACCTGCGTATCAACAATATCCACACCATAAGAGAGGAAATGGGTATTCACCGTATAGTTTTTACCACTTTCTCCGCGGATCAGTTCTGCATTATACGAAACACCGTTGTGCAAAATAGAACAGGCGCCATTTTCGGCCATTACGACATCGACTTCATAAGGGATACCGTCAATAGTCAACCGGACTTTGTTTCCATCTTTACTGACCAACGAAACATCCGCAACTCTTTTTCCAATATGTATTTCCATAAATAATAATTATTCAATAGTGCTAATGTGCCGATTATTAAATACGCAGGACTCCTTTTTGTAATCCGAATTCACGCCAGCGGCTGATCGGACGATTGTCGGAAGCCTGACCGGATCTGTTTTCCTCCAGATTGACCAGATAATCTATATAGGCAGCGATCATAGCTATATTTTCAGTCTCTGTTCCACCCTCTTCTACGGGATGTTGCAATTGTCCGGCATTTTTTTCAATAAAAGAAGTATCATACTTTCCCTGCACAAAGTCGGATGTATCCATAATCCGACGTAAGTAACCGATATTCGTTTTCAACCCGGTAATCTTATACTCATGCAATACCCGCCGCATGCGTTCGATCGCATATTGGCGCGTTGTCGCCCAAACGATCAGTTTTCCGATCATCGGGTCGTAATAAACCGGTATTTCATATCCTTCATACACATAACTGTCTACACGGACACCGATGCCGTTCGGCTCTGTCAATTGTTTAATGACACCGGGAGAAGGCATAAAACCGGCTTCTGTATCTTCTGCACAGATACGGCATTCAATGGCATGTCCGCGCTGGACGATCTCCTCCTGGCGGATATGGAGCGTTTCGTTGTTAGCCACCCGGATCTGTTCTTTTACCAGATCGACGCCTAAAACTTCCTCGGTAATCGGATGCTCCACTTGGAGACGCGTATTCATTTCCAGAAAATAAAAATTCCGATGTTTGTCCACCAAAAACTCAATGGTACCAGCACCTGAATAGTTGACAGCTTTTGCCGCAGCAACAGCCTTTTCACCCATATTTTTTCTTAACTCGGGAGTGATGAACGGAGATGGACTTTCCTCCACGATTTTCTGATTACGGCGTTGAACGGAACATTCACGTTCACAAAGATGGATTACATTCCCGTGATTGTCACCCAATACCTGAAATTCGATATGATGAGGTTCCTCCACGAATTTCTCCAGATAAACTGTGTCGTCACCAAAAGACGATAACGATTCCGAGCGGGCAGAATGATAAGCCTCCACCACATCTTCTTCTTTATAGATCAGTCGCATCCCTTTTCCTCCGCCTCCCATAGAGGCTTTCAGCATAACGGGGAAACCGATTTCCTTACATATCCGAACGGCTTCGGCAGCATCCTGCAACGGTTGTTGCGTTCCCGGAACAACCGGTACACCGGCCTCGATCATCCGCTTACGGGCTGATATCTTATCGCCCATCGCCTCCATCGTCTCAGCAGCCGGGCCAATAAAAATAATATTTTCCTCTTTACATCTGCGGGCAAAAGCCGCATTTTCCGAAAGGAAACCATAACCGGGATGAATGGCATCGGCTTTATGAATTTTCGCCGCTTGGATAATCTTTTCTATATCCAGATAACTATCTTTTGATGCGGCAGGCCCTATCAGGCAGGCCTCATCAGCATAAAGTACATGCCGTGCCGCCCGGTCGGCTTCCGAAAAAACAGCCACAGACTGTATTCCCATCTCCCGGCAGGAACGCATCACACGTACGGCGATCTCGCCACGGTTTGCAATTAATATCTTCCGTATCATATCAATGCTTTAAATGTTTATAACGGGGATTCACCTCACAGGCATAGAAATATTTCTTGATCTCATTCAAACAGGAGTTGCACAAACATCCCGGATAATGGACCTTCACATAAGCAAGCTGGAGTTCATCCAATTTCACAGGCACACAATGACAGGCGGATATATCATCTACCCGACAAACAAAAGAGCCCCCACAACGCGGACAATCTTTCTCCATAAATCTGATAAATTTAGAATAAACAATCATTTCGAACCCGTATCCTAACCCACGAGGATATGAGCCTTTAACGAACGGCAGGTCTTCTGACTGACTCCCATCCTGAAGCCTTCCCGACACATGTCAGTGGCATAAGTTATTTTCAGGATGTTATTAGAGCTTCACAGCAGCGGGACTGTCCGGGATTTACACCCGATTCCCTTTTAATCTGTATTTCCAGAATCAAAAATACAGAACCATTTCGGTGCAAAACTACAAAAATAAAAGACAAAACAATGATATAAAATAAGTTTTTTATACTTTTGCGCCCCGGTTTAGGTTTATCGCCCGTTTTTCCGCCAGCAAAAAGAAACATTCCGGAATAGAATCCGGTTCATATATAAAAAGTACGACATGAGTAGAAATGAATCTTTGCTACCCGTAGCCAAATTCATCGCAGAGTACTCCGCCCATATGATGGGATGCGGGGTACACACATCCCGGGTAGTCCGGAGTTCCAAACGAATAGGAGAAGCATATGGCGCTGATGTTAAAATCAGCATTTTTCAGAAAAATATTATTCTGACGATCTCCGACAATGATACGAAAGAAACATACAGCGAGGTGATCGATATCCCCGCTCTTCCGATAAGTTTCGAGAAGAACGCCAAACTGAGCGCTCTGAGTTGGGAAACGTATGACAAACATTTGCCGTTGGAAGAATTAAAAGATAAATATGAGGAGATTATCGCCAGCCCGCATATCGATCCGCTTTTCGTTCTGATACTGGTAGCTTTGCCAATGCCTCTTTCTGCCGCCTGTTCGGGGGAGACATTACCTCGATGGGGATTGTCTTTTCTGCGACTATCACCGGTTTTTTCCTGAAACAACAGATGCAGATCCGGAAATTCAATCATTACATAATTTTCGTGGTATCGGCCTTTATTGCATCGCTTTGTGCCTCTACAGCGTTGATATTCGACACGACCTCGGACATTGCACTGGCAACGAGCGTCCTGTTCCTGATACCGGGCGTACCGCTGATCAATGGGGTTATCGACATTGTCGAAGGGTATATACTGACCGGTTTTGCCCGGCTGGTCAATGCGCTGATGCTGATTATCTGTATCGCGATCGGGCTTTCTTTCACATTAATGATGGTAAAAAACAATTTGATATGATAGTATTGGATATTCTTTTAGACGGACTTTTTGCAGCCATTGCAGGTATTGGTTTCGGTGCGATTTCCGACCCACCTATGCGAGCGTTTCCTTACATTGCCTTGCTGGCTGCCGTAGGCCATGCCTGCCGATTCTGCCTGATGACTTTCTTCGGGGTGGATATCGCTACCGCCTCCCTGTTCGGGGCATTGGTGATCGGATTCGGAAGTTTGTGGCTGGGAGGCAGGATTTACTGCCCGATGACAGTGCTTTATATCCCGGCTTTATTGCCGATGATCCCAGCAAATTTGCCTACAACATGGTTTTCTCGCTGATCATGTTCCTCCAGACGATGGACGAACCGGTACAGAAAGCGAAATATATTGAAATGTTCATGTCGAACGGTTTCGTTACCTTCACCGCGATCTTCATGCTGACGGTCGGTGCGACACTGCCGATCTTCCTCCTGCCGGGTAAGGCTTTTTCATTAACACGACGCAAATAAAATCATCAGCATACGAATAACTCTATGGAAATTTTCTGGAAAACGATAGGACTCTACAATGCAGCAACCTGGGAATGGCAACTGGGAATTATCCTGATCGGGATAATATTGACCGTCCTGCTGACCCGCAACCCTCAGCCGTGGGTAAAGAACGGAATGAAAATCTATCTGATTGCCGTCTATCTGTGGATATCGGTCATCTACTACTACATCTACTGTGCCGAGCGCAGCTACAACGAAGTGATGGCCTTATTCTGGGCGATCATGGCGATACTATGGGGATGGGATGCCTTGTCAGGATACACTACTTTCGAACGTACCCGCAAATATGACTGGTTGGCGTACTTCCTGTTTGCCATGCCGTTTATCTATCCGCTGATATCGATGGTACGGGGACTGACTTTCCCGGAAATGACTTCGCCGGTCATGCCTTGTTCGGTCGTTGTTTTCACCATCGGACTCCTGTTGTTCTTCTCTAAGAATATCAACATGTTCATAGTCCTGTTTCTGACACACTGGTCGCTGATCGGCTTGTCGAAAACATATTACTTCAATATCCCGGAAGATTTCCTGCTGGCCAGTGCTTCCGTCCCGGCGTTATATCTTTTCTTCAAAGAATATTTCGCCAACAACCTGCACACCGGCTCGAAGCCGAATGCGAAATATGTAAACTTATTACTTATCCTGGTCTGCGTTGCCATTGGGATATTACTGACGACAACCATGTTTATCGAATTACTGAAAGACAAATAGCAATCCGAATAAGCAATTATAGATATTTCGTACCATCAACAGACAGGGCGATCGACCGGAATCGCCCCTGTTTTTTCTGTTTTTTTGCACAAACAATTGATACATTTCACATTATACCCCATTATCACCAAACAGCCTTTTTTGGGAAAACTTTTTATCATCAAAACCTTCAAAGTTTTCCATTTTTA
Organism: Parabacteroides sp. AM58-2XD; assembly: GCF_003463685.1. Classification (NCBI taxonomy): domain Bacteria; kingdom Pseudomonadati; phylum Bacteroidota; class Bacteroidia; order Bacteroidales; family Tannerellaceae; genus Parabacteroides; species Parabacteroides sp. AM58-2XD. The sequence goes on along the minus strand of NZ_QSDP01000030.1, from coordinate 14,538 downwards.
CAAATATCATATCTGATTTACAAGAGTTTGACATAATTTAACCCGTTAAAAGTTTTCCAAAAAGAAAACCATATAATAATTGAGCATACCTTTGCAGAAGAATAAAAAGTAATACACCAATACAATTATCATGATTCAGACAGTTATCAAAAGGGATGGACGTATCGTCGGATTTAATGAGGAAAAAATAGTAACGGCGATCCGTAAAGCGATGCTGCATACGGAAAATGGAGAAGATTTGCAGTTGATCCGCCAGATCACGGATCATATTTCATTCAAAGGAGAACCGCAAATGACAGTCGAAGCGATTCAGGACGCTGTCGAACTGGAACTAATGAACAGTAGCCGCAAGGATGTGGCTCAGAAATACATTGCCTACCGCAATCAGCGCAGTGTTGCCCGTAAAGCAAAAACCCGCGATATGTTCCTGGAAATCATCAATATCAAGTCGAACGACATTACCCGCGAAAATGCAAATATGAACGCAGATACCCCCGCAGGTATGATGATGAAATTTTCCAGTGAGACGACCAAACCGTTCGTTGACGATTACCTGTTGAGCGAAGAGGTAAAAGAGGCGGTTGCCAACAATTACCTGCATATTCATGATAAAGATTATTACCCGACCAAGAGCCTGACTTGCGTACAGCATCCGCTGGACCGCATCCTTAAATATGGATTCTCGGCCGGACACGGTGAATCGCGCCCCGCCAAACGTATCGAAACGGCAAGTATCCTGGGATGTATCTCTTTAGAAACTGCACAAAATGAGATGCATGGCGGACAGGCGATCCCGGCTTTCGATTTTTACCTGGCACCTTATGTGCGTAACAGCTATATCGAAGAAGTCAAAAATCTGGAAGATCTGAATGGCGTAGACTATTCACACCTTTATAATAAAGAAATAGACGATTATGTAACCCGTCCGCTGGATGGCCTGACCGGAGACAAACGACTCGTACAGCATGCTATCAATAAAACCGTCAGCCGCGTTCATCAGTCCATGGAGGCTTTCATCCACAACATGAACACGATCCATTCACGCGGTGGTAACCAGGTGGTATTCAGCTCCATCAACTATGGAACGGATACGTCCGCCGAAGGCCGCTGCATTATCCGTGAATTGCTGAAAAGCACATACCGGGGTGTCGGCAACGGCGAAACTGCCATTTTCCCGATTCAGATATGGAAAAAGAAACGGGGCGTAAGTTATCTGCCGGAAGACCGGAACTATGACCTGTATGAACTGGCCTGCAAAGTGACAGCCCGCCGCTTCTTCCCGAACTTCCTGAACCTGGATGCCACATTCAATCAGCATGAAGACTGGAGAGCCGACGATCCCGAACGTTACAAATACGAAGTGGCAACCATGGGATGCCGTACCCGCGTATTCGAAAACCGTTTCGGACCGAAAACATCTATCGGACGCGGCAACCTGTCGTTCTCGACGATCAACATCGTACGTCTGGCAATCGAATGCATGGACATTGAAAATAAGGAAGAGCGGATTGCCCGTTTCTTCGCAAAGCTGGATGAAATGCTGGAAACCACGGCCCTTCAACTTCATGAACGTATGGAATTTCAGAAAACGGCTTATGCCAAACAGTTCCCACTGCTGATGTCCTCTTTATGGCTGGGCAGCGAGAAACTGAAACCGACCGATACAATTGCCCCGGTCATCAACCAGGGCACACTAGGAATCGGATTCATCGGACTGGCAGAATGCCTGGTTGCCCTGACCGGCAAACATCACGGCGAAGATGCAGCCTCACAGGAACTGGGATTACGGATCGTGACTTATATGCGCGACCGTGTAAACCAGTTCTCGGAACGTTATCAGCATAATTACAGTGTACTGGCAACTCCGGCAGAAGGACTTTCCGGTAAGTTTACCGCTAGAGACCGCAAAAAATTCGGACCGTTACCCGGTATTACCGACCGAGATTATTACACGAATTCCAACCATGTCCCGGTATATTACAAATGTAGCGCCCGCCATAAAGCAGAAGTAGAAGCCCCTTACCACGCACTGACAGGCGGCGGCCATATCTTTTATGTGGAAATAGACGGCGACGCCACCCACAACCCGGAAGTGATCATGAAGGTGGTCGACATGATGGATAAATACAATATCGGCTACGGCTCGGTAAACCATAACCGCAACCGCTGTCTGGATTGTGGCTACGAAAACGCAGCCAACCATCTGGACGAATGCCCCAAATGCGGCAGCAAACATCTGGACAAACTACAACGCATCACCGGCTATCTGGTAGGTACAACCGATCGCTGGAACAATGCCAAGTTAGCGGAGTTGAATGACAGAATTATTCATAATTAGAAAAATACGATGTTATCGATTATTGATATTATAGAAGATACGACTGTAGACGGTCCGGGATTCCGGACCGCTATCTACGCTGCCGGCTGCCCAAACCAGTGTCCGGGTTGCCATAACCCTGAATCGTGGGATATCAATAAGGGCCGACCTGTTCCTACTGAAGAGATACTGGAAAAGGTCCTCGCAGACGATTTTGCAGATGTAACTTTCAGCGGGGGCGACCCGATGTTTCAGCCGGAAGAATTCACCAAGCTGGCACGAGCCATCAAAGAAAAAAGCCAGAAAAACATCTGGTGTTACACCGGATATACATTTGAGAAACTGCTGGAAAACCCGAAACAGGCCGCACTGCTTCAATATGTAGACGTTCTGGTAGACGGCAAATTCAAACAAGCCCTCCATGACGAAAGCCTCCTGTTCCGAGGCAGCAGTAACCAGCGATTGATCGATGTCAAAAAATCACTGAAAGAAAATAAAGTCGTTTTCTATAATTATAACCCGTTTATATAAAAAGCAAAACGACAAAAGAATAAGACATATACAAACATTATGACAGATAACAACCTTAAATGAGAACAGACTTATTTTTCATTTAGTCATTCCAGAAAGGCTCACTACACATTTATTAACACATAGACTATCCAATAGCTACTTTTTATCTCGTTTTAAACGAAGTTCGAATTTGTTTAAAACAAAATTTAATTCGTTTAAAACGAGATAAAATTTTGTTTTAGTAGAAATTGCGCCTTTTTTAGACTAAAAATTTGTTAATTAAGACATCCGCAATACAACTATCAGTACTATTAAAAGAGAAAATTACATGTTTTTAGGCAGTTTTCATTTCCAGAACAACCAAAAATCAGCATCTGCAGCGAATAGCAATATATCAACATAACAACAGAAAACATAACAGATCAGCTATAGTTCATAAACAATATGCAACATTCTGCTAAAGTTATCACAATAATCAAGACACAACGAGCAAAAGAAACCTCACGAGAGGCTCATAAAAACAAACCAACATTCCCGCCACCCGTACAAACCATCCACCCCACACATAAATATCATTTTGATAATCAATTAATTTCCCTGTGACTTTTCTGACAGAAAGATTTTTTAATGAATAAATATTATTTGTATTCAAAAATACTTTACTACTTTTGCAGCGGATTAAGGTGAATCACAATGCATTCTGCAAGTGATGAGAGGGAATCCGGTGAAAGTCCGGAACAATGCCCGTTGCTGTAATCCCGTTCCGGTGACTGCCGGAAATGCTTGCAACTCCATGCCACTGACGAAAGTCGGGAAGCTTTGCAAAGCCGGGAAAGTCAGAAAACCTGCCTGATCAATTGTATTCGTGCTTTCGGGATAAAAAGCAGGGATTAACAAGGCGGAATTTCAAAACAAATTCTTCCAACTTATTTGCTTACTTATATGAGACTGAAAGGTATTGCTATGTCTTTACTTTCGGTGTGTGTGCTGACACCTGCAACAACATTTGCAGAAACACTGGCTACTGATACACCGGATAAAGAACAGGTACAAACCGGCATTTGTGTGTTGACCGGCAAAATCATTGACTCCGAAACAGGAGAAGGTATACCTATGGCTACAATCAATGTTCCCGGAACATTGATTGGCACCGCCTGTGACGCAGACGGTCGTTTCCGGCTGGAACTAATCGAAGGCAAAAGTTATAATTTATTGGTCCGTTCCACCGGATACATGGAACAACGCATCAAAATCGATGCCAACGGAGCCGCCAAACAGATGAATATCCAAATGAATGCAGGGATATTCGACCTAAACGAGGTGGTCGTTACCGGGACGCGCACAGAAAAACTCATCAAAAACTCTCCCGTACTGACCAAACTGATCCCGGCCTCACAACTACAACGCAATGATTTTGAAAACATCATGGACGCGTTGGAGTTTACAATTCCCGGATTACAGTTCAATAGTGACCCGCGCGGCGACAATATTCGCATCCAGGGACTTGAGAACAAATATATACTCATACTGGTAGATGGCGAGCGCCTGTCCAATACACCCGGTGGTCCGATTGATTTCGAGCGGCTGAGTACATCCAATATCAAACAGATAGAAGTTGTAAAAGGCGCAGCCTCAGCATTGTATGGTTCCAGTGCAATCGGTATGATCATTAATATCATCACGAAAACACCCGAACGTCCAGCAGAAGGATGGGCCAAAGTACGCTATTCACGCTACAATGAGCTTCTGATGGATGCAGCCTTTGGTACCAAATACAAGAATTTTACATCGCAGACATTATTCAACCGGAACTCGACAGACGGGTATGACCTGACTCCCGATTCACCGGGAAACTATACCCAGAACCCGTCGGCCAATATGACAATATCCGAAAAACTGGGATGGGAATATAATCACACGAAGATAAACGCATCGGCCGATTTCTTCCTTAATGAAGAAAAAAATCCGAAATTAAGCGATGAAGTAACCCATTACAAGAGTTTTAACAAAACATTCCGTGCCGGTATAGAGCAGCAATTGGGAGAAAAAAATCTGTTGAAAGGGGTTTACTATGGAGACTTTTACATCCGTCGTACAGTTTTTGAAAAGCTGGATTCAATTGGTAAAAATGCCACATCCAATGTACAGACTCTGCGTCTGACGGATATTTATACCCCACTCGATAATCTGCAGGGAATAGGCGGCATTGAGTTCAATTGGAATAAAGATTATAATGTCAAACAATACGGTGAAAATCTGAAAACCCGCAAGGTAAACGATATCAACGGATTTGTACAACTGGACTGGAAAGTTATCCCGGAACTCGATATTATCGGTGGTTTCCGTTATACGCATCATTCTGTTTTCGGAGATGCCTATACACCGAAAGTCAACGTCATGTACTCACCCGGAAATCTCCGTTTACGTGCCGGTTACAGCAAAGGATTCAAGGCTCCGGATGCAACTGAATTATTTTCTGATTTTCAGATGGGATCGGTATCCCACAATATAGGAAACCCGGATTTAAAAGCCGAACATTCCAATTATTATTCTTTTTCTGCCGAATACACATTCAATAAATTGAATATAAGCGGAGAAATTTATCAAAATGATATTAAAGACAAGATACAGTCGTATAACGTTATTGTCGATCTGCCCGGTGGAGGCCAGGAAGCACAACTGCGATACAGAAATGTAGATAACGCCCGTATCCGGGGTGCCGAAATCTCCCTCACTTATAAACCGTTCCAATGGGTAAATCTGCAAGGGACTTATGACTTTACAGATGCTCAGGATAAAGCGACCGGATTGCAATTGACAGGAAACACTAAACATGCACTCAACTGTAATGCCATGTTTATGTTCGATTTGTTCAAACGGGAAACGACGGTTTCTGTTGCCGGAAGATGGACTTCAAAGAAAATCAATTTCCGCGAAAAGACTATAACAGATCCCGAAACCGGAGAAACCACCCAGCAAATGGTTGACAGTCCGCAGGATGCCTACAGTTTGTGGAAACTGACCGTACAATACAGTATCTGGAAACACAAATATATGAACTTGCTGTTAACGGCTGGCGTACAAAATATTTTCAATTACACCGATCCTGTCAACTTTACAACTTACGATTCGGGACGTCGTGTTTTCGGCTCCGTTATTTTCAAATTCTAATATGCGATTATGAACATTATAAATTTTAATCATTTTATGAAAACGAGTAATTTTAAATTTTCAGTATCCGGTCTAAAACAGATCATGGTACTTGTTACATTGTGTTTGCTTTCTTCCGGATTCATTGCTTGTAGTGACGATGAGAAAGAGGAACCGGAAGTTCCGGCAGAGGCTAAATCTTTCACGGTTCATGCAACCAGTACCAATCCTGATGATTGGTGTTATTTTTCTTTTGAAAAAGGAGACAGTGTAGTAATAGACAAAGCAAATGCTGCTAAAGACCAAACCTGGGATATCGCATTCCAACGTTTTTATGTACGCACCAACAGCGGTACTTCCGGCAACGGACAAGGAGGAGCATTGGACACAAAACAAACAACATTCGATGCTGTAACTACAGTTCCGACAAGCGGTTTCATTGCTGACTCAAAAGAAAAAATGATGTTGATTATGAGCAAATTTGAGGAACACTCACTCAACACGGCTTTTCAGGCACCCGGGTATGAAGAATATTATTCATGGACCTGGTATAATTACATGATAAACACTTGGTTTCCAAATAATAATGTATTTATTATTAGAACAGCAGATGGAAAACATTATGCCAAATTAATATTTAAACAATACAAAGACGATAAAGGTGTTTCAGGTCACCCCACTTTTGAATACATATATCCGTTTAAATAGTAATTAGTTAATCAACGCAAAGGAAGGGAGATACATCAGACACACATCACACTCTTTCCACTCTCCCTTCCCTTTGCCAATTTTTATATAAGTATGTCTGTTATTCAATTCCTCTGTCAACACAAATCCGCAGGATGGAAAGCCGGGCTGGCACTTTTGCTGGTACTCGGCTTATATGCTTTTTATAGCCTGTTGTTATCACCCACCAAGATTGCGTTGGTGAACTTCCCCTCCTATCAAGTATCCAACATCGCGATGGCCAACGACAGCCGCTTGATAAAAGTGAAAGAAGTCAAGGCCGAAGATGCGTCATCGCTCAAAAGCTACGATGCCATCCTCCTTTTCGGACCGGGGTTGCGCCTGACGGAAGAACAGACAGAAAATATCGAGATCGCCGGAAAGAAAGGAACTGCCGTATACACCTTTGTCTTCTCCTCCGGCTCCATCAACAACCACCATGTAGACAGTTTACAAGAACAGCAACTAGATATTTATTATAACAACCGAAGCCGCAAGAACTACCGGAACATGCTATATTATATCCGCAGCACGTTCGACAGCCGAAAACTTTTCCAGACAAAAGCCGGGGAACCGTTATTGATTCCTTCCGACATTTTTTTCCACCTGGAAGAGGGTGTGTTCTTCCGGACAGCCGACGAACTGACCAACCACCTTCGCGAAAAGAAACTATATAAAGAGAATGCCCCGCGTATCGCCTTCGTTTCAGGTATGACCTCACCGCTGGAAGGCAACCGGAGTTATATCGACAGTCTGATCACCCGACTGACGGATGCAGGTTTCAATGTCTATCCGATTGCCTCTGCTGCCCGACGCCAGGAACTGATGGAAAGTGTACATCCGGATGCCGTCGTTTACCTGCCGATGGGACGGCTGGGCGGTGACAAGACTGTAGAGTGGCTGACAGAAAACAATATCCCGCTCTTCTGTCCGCTTTCCATCATGCTGAGTCGCGACGAATGGCTGAGCGATGACAAGAACAAAGGCGTAACCGGCGGTTATCTGACTGCACGCATCGTTCTTCCCGAAATAGACGGAGGCATCGATCCGCTCGTTATCTCTACACAGAACCAGCATCCAAACGGCTATTTTATGTTTGATGCGGAGAGTGAACGCCTGGATAACTTTACACAAAATGTAAAAAACTACCTGCAACTGCGCAATAAACCCAATAAAGAGAAACGCCTGGCAATCTGTTATTTCAAAGCAGCCGGACAAGCATCACTCGTAGCCGCCGGGCTGGAAGTAGCTCCCTCTCTTTACGAATTGCTGAAACGGCTGAAACAGGAAGGTTACCAGGTAGACGGACTGCCCGACACCTTCGACAGTTTCAACCAATTGCTAAAGAAACAGGGAGCCGTATTGGGAGCTTATGCCAAAGGGGCACAGGACGATTTCATGAAAAACGGGAATCCGTTATGGGTTAGTAAAAGTACATATGAACAGTGGGCTAGCCAGACGCTCGTCCCCGAAAAATATAAGGAGGTTGTCGACAAATATGGCGAAGCGCCGGGCGATTACCTGAGTACAACACGGGACGGAGAACCTTCGCTGGCTATCGCACGCCTGCAATTCGGAAATGTCGTATTATTTCCTCAACCACATGCTGCCGAAGGGGATGACGAGTTCCAAATCGTACATGGAGCAAGCGTAGCACCGCCACATGCTTATCTGGCTCCTTATCTTTGGGTGCAAAATGAATTTAAAGCAGATGCCCTGATCCATTTCGGGACACACGGTAGTTTGGAGTTCACCCCAGGCAAACAGGCAGGATTATCCAATAGGGACTGGCCGGATTGCCTGATAGGCAGCCTGCCTCATTTCTACTATTACAGTATTGCCAATGTAGGTGAAGCGATCATCGCCAAACGGCGTACGCATGCCGTCATGCTATCGCATCTTACGCCTCCGTTCATGGGAAGTCGTACACGGGGACGTTTCTCCGGCTTGTTCAGCGACATCGATGCCTGGTATCAGGCACCGGAGAGCAAACAGCAGGAGATTGGTCTGAAAATAAAAGCCTCCGTATTAAAACTGGGATTACAAAGGGACTTACAACTCGACAGCATCGCCAATAAGCCCTACACGGCAGAAGAGATAGAACGTATCGAAAACTTCGCCGAAGAAATTGCCAATGAGAAGATGACCGGGCGACTTTATACACTCGGACAGACTTACACCCCGGAAGATATCGAATCGACCGTGATAGCCATGTCGGCTGACCCGTTGGCATACAGCCTGGCACGCTTGGATGCTCTGAACGGAAAGATCACCCGCAAACAACTGGAAAACAACACCTATATTTCCCGTCGCTACCTCACCCCGGTCAAAAGTAAGCTGAAACAGCTGCTCGCTTCGCCGGTACAAAATCCGGAACGGCTGATGCAGGATTTTGCCTCACTGAGCCGCGCCGACCTGATGAAGGCACGTGCTACTGATATGGCCGTCAATCCCCGCCAGTTATCCATGAGTGAAATGATGGCAATGGCCGCCGGCGACGAGAATGACAATTCCGGTAAAAGCGACGAAAGCGGAGGCATGAAAATGCCGGCTGGCATTCCTAAAGTAGGTAAAATGCCGGACTGGGTAAAAAAACGAATCGAAGCCCGTAAACAGGCAAAAAAAGAAGGAAAAAAAGCCGTTCTGCCGGAAGTACCGCAGGAAGAGAAAGACTTTTCTTTCGCCGTTCTGGAAATCGAACGTACACTGAAAAACGTACTCAGTTACAAACAATTACTCGAATCATCCCCGGAATCGGAACTACAAGGTTTCTTGCATGCCCTGAACGGAGGCTATATCGCCCCCAGTCCCGGTGGTGATGTGGTTCTCTCGCCCAACACCCTGCCAACCGGACGGAACATGTACTCCATCAATGCCGAAGCAACACCCGGCACACGTGCCTGGGACAACGGAAAAGCATTGGCTGAAGCTACTTTGCACACTTATTTCAAGAAACACGAAGACTGGCCTCGAAAGGTCAGCTATACTTTCTGGGCCGGCGAATTTATCGAGACCGAGGCGCCACCCTGGCACAAGCCTCTATATGCTGGGAGTAGAGCCGGTACGTGACGGCATGGGGCGTGTTACCGATATCCGCCTGATTCCTTCTGAGGAATTAAAACGTCCGCGTATCGACATTGTCGTCCAGACTTCCGGACAACTCCGCGACCTGGCCGCCTCCCGTCTGGCAATGTTGAGTAAGGCGGTAGCCATGGCCGCTAAATCGGAAGGGGACCAATATGGCAACTATGTAGCTGAAGGCACCGTCGAATCGGAAAAACGACTGGTTGAAAAAGGCATATCCCCCAAAGAGGCCCGCGAACTGTCGACGATGCGCATATTCGGTGCCGTAAACGGCGGCTACGGAACCGGTATCACCGGACTCGTAGAAAAAGGGGATGCTTGGGAAAAAGAGTCGCAGATTGCAGACACTTATCTGAACAATATGGGAGCCATTTACGGTGATCCTGATAAATGGGGAGAAGTCGTCAAAGACCTGTTCGAAGTTGCCCTGCAAAACACCGATGTTGTGATGCAACCACGTCAGAGCAACACCTGGGGGGCTTTAAGCCTGGACCATATGTATGAATTTATGGGAGGATTGAATCTCTCCGTACGTAATGTCACCGGCAAAGACCCGGAGGCTTATCTGTCCGATTACCGCAACCGCCATAATATCCGCCTGCAAAACCTGCAGGAAGCAATCGGAGTAGAAAGTCGTACAACCCTGCTTAACCCGGAATACATCAAAGAAAAGATGAAAGGCGGAGCGACAACGGCTGAGAATTTCTCCAAGACATTCCGTAACACCTATGGCTGGAATGTAATGAAACCTTCCACCATCGACAATGAATTGTGGGATGACCTGTATAAAATGTATGTCCTCGACGAGCAGCAACTGGGAATACATAACTTCTTCCGGAAAGAAAGTCCAGCCGCCCTCGAAGAAATGACTGCCGTCATGCTCGAAACCGCCCGCAAAGGATACTGGAAAGCGACAAACGAACAATTGCAGCAAATAGCCGAACTGCATACGAACCTGGTCAACGAATTCAAACCGGCCTGCACAGGATTTGTCTGCGACAATGACAAACTGAAAGAGTTTATCGCCTCCCATACCTCCACAGAACAAGCCCGCACATATCAGCGGAATATCACTGCAATAAAAGAGGCTTTAGTAGAAACCGGACAACAAGTCGTTCTGAAAAAAGACCAACTGACACAACAGCCTCAAACGGAAAGCCAGACATTGGATGGTATATTAATCGGCGTTACGGTTATGGCCTTATTCGTCATGTTGGTTTTTATCCTGAAACGGAGAAAAAAGTAACGGATGGAGTATGTTATAGGCATATTACTCGGATTCATCACCCTGAATTTCCTGTTGAAAATAGGTTTCTATGAATCGTTCTACGGGATACTCGCTGCCGGTCTGGGGTGCAGCCTTTTTGTCCTGGCAATCTGGCCCTGGGCTACGGAACAGTCAAAAACACAGATAGCCGACTTTCTGGCCTCTCCGGAACGAATGCAGGATGCGGCTGTTATGATAACACTGGAATCAACGGTTATGATTGCTTTCTGTTTCGATTGTTTCGCCGGTTTACGGCAGCATGATACGTTTTTCAAACGTAACCTGACCCGTCTGCTTACCTATTATCCGGGAATACTTATCTCTGTGGTACTGGCCTATACACTCACCCAGACAATCTTTGCTTTTCCGGGAACAGACTTCCGCACTGTGGCGTGGTGCTTTGCTACAGTCACAGGGGTAGGCGTGATTGGTTGCGGTTGGTTCCTGAAAAAATTTCTGGGCGACAACAGCCTGCGATTGGAATTGCTATTTATTACGAACCTTTTTATCATTCTGCTGGGAATTATCGCCACCTAGAATGGAAATTAATAAAAAACACACGGATATGACATCTATCTCAAATGCTTTATTCTGGATATCGAATGGATTGCTGGTGCCTGTAGTGGTACTGTTACTACTATTTTTCATTCGTGCCATCCTAATGGCCGGAGGTTTTTTCGGAGAATTCTGGCAGAAAACACGTTTGCAGCAGCAAATAAACAATATGCTTGAAGAAATGACACCCGGCAATGCAGAAGAACTTTGCCGTCAATTGCCCGAAAACAAAAACATTCCGTTGCTGCGTTGCCTGCAAAAGCTCTACAGCCACAAGGAAAATAGCCCTTACTGCGAACGCCTGCTAGCCAATTACGAAGTAGAAGCGGAAAAAGAGCTGGGACGCTCGCGTAGCTTTATCAAATTAGGCCCTATGCTGGGACTTATGGGGACACTGATTCCGATGGGACCGGCGCTGGTCGGACTTTCTACCGGCGATATTGCATCTATGGCTTACAATATGCAGGTCGCGTTTGCCACCACCGTAGTCGGCATGGTTATTGCCGCAATCGGTGTAGTTACCCTGCAAATAAAACAGCGATGGTATGCACGTGATATGAACGATTTGGAATATATCTATAAAAACCTGCATCATGGCACAGCGAAATAGGTTACTTCATTCGGACGGAGATTCCGACCCGATGGGCGTGGTTGCCAATCTTTTCGATGTAGCATGGTATTTGCCGTAGCCCTGATGGTAGCGCTTGTCACCCGTTTCAATATGACGGAACTTTTCTCCAAAGAAGACTTTTCATTAGTTAAGAATCCGGGGAAAGAAAACATGGAGATAATCACTAAGAAGGGAGAATCCATCCAACGGTATACCCCTTCCGAAAACCAGGAATCGGAAGGGAAGAAAGGCCGCAAAGTCGGCATCGCTTACGAACTGGAAAACGGGGAGATTATTTATGTCCCGGAATAATGTTCTTTCTAGTCTTTTGCATATTGCCGTTTGAATGCCAACGGTGAAATATCCCGGTGCTTTTTGAAGAACTTTCCGAACGAAGACTGGTCGGAAAAGTTCAGCATATCTGCAACCTGTTGGATTGTAAGGTCCGGATTACGTAACAAAATCTCGGATTCACGTATCAGCGCCTCGCTAATCCATTGGTTGACTGTTTTTCCACTAAAACTTTTCATAATGCGTGAAAGATATTCGGGAGTAATACATAATTCGCCGGCATAGAAAGAGACGGAATGTTCCGTACGGCAATGTTTGTTCAGCAACTGGATGAACAGGAACAACAGCAAATCGCGGCTGGGAGGATTCGGACTGACATTTCCGCGGTTAGCCTGATAAACGATATTATTCATTTCCAGCAGAAAACCGCGAAGTTCATTCATGATAATATCCCGTTGCCAGGCATGTTCCGTACGTTCGATATTCCGTTCGATACGGTGCAGGCACTTTTCCAGCAAGACGCCTTCTTCCTCATTCAGTTTCTGTATCGGGCGGCTATGCCGGGAAGCGATATAGGCAGCGGGCATACGGCGGCTGTTCAGCATAATCTCCGAAAACAGGTTTCGCTCGATAATCAGGTGGTATCCCCTGAAATCAGGAGAAATACGGAAGTCCTTTACCGAATGCATATCCATAATATCCAACAGCAGGTTATCCGACAAATGATAGGTAAAATCATCTATCGTAATATCAATCTCTCCCTGCCGGACCAGAAAAATAGAAAATGCATCCAACCGGATGGAAGCCCCTTCCTTGAATCCCGGATTCTTATGGTCGCCGCCACTAAATTCTACAATAATCAATTTATCTTGATAGGACTTGGAATTCATACCAAAAGAAAGCAAGTCCTCAATAGTTAACTGCAAAACGGATTGTTCCATGAATAATTTTCTATGAACGGCAAAGATAAGAAATATATCTGAAAGCAATCCCGACCATTTTGCTGACGTCAGCAAAATGATAAATCCTACTTCTAGCATTGAAAAACAGGGGAATATAAAATAAAAATATATCACGAATCCTATTTTTATCAGATACTAATTCTTATATTTGCAGAAATCATAATAAAAACTGTAACTATGAAAACAGAAGAAATCAAAGAGTTATTCACGCGATTCGAAAGTATTGTCTGTGATTATAACGGAGTCGAATGTTGGAGTGCACGAGAATTGCAAAAATTACTAGGTTACACTAAATGGGAGAAATTCATAAATGTAATTGACAAAGCAGAAGAAGCGTGTAAAAATGCAGGAGAAATTATAGAGTATCATTTTCCCCACGTGGGAAATGATAAATCTAGGAAAAGGCGCTGAAAGAGAGATAGATAACATCCTCCTTACGCGCTATGCCTGCTATTTGATCGCCCAAAACGGAGATCCCCGAAAACCCGAAATCGCTTTTGCCCAAAACTATTTTGCCGTTCAAACTCGCCATGCAGAGCTTGTAGAACAGCGCTTATTAGACTTCGAACGCATCAACGCCCGCACCAAATTAGCAGAAACAGAGAAGTTACTTTCCGGTGTTTTATACGAAAGAGGTATCGACAGTAAAGGCTTTGCCACAATACGCTCAAAGGGAGACAAAGCTCTGTTCCGCATCGATACTAAACTGTTAAAACGCAAGTTAGGTGTACCGGACAGTCGCCCACTTGCCGATTTCCTGCCAACAATCAGCATAAAAGCAAAGGACTTTGCCGCGGAAATGACATCTGTGAATGTACAGCAAAAAGATTTGTACGGACAAACCCCTATCGAAAACGAACACGTAGATAATAATCTGGCAGTAAGAGATATGCTGATTAACAGAGGTATCTTTCCCGAACAGTTCCCAGCCGGAGAAGATATAAAAAAGGTAGAAAAGCGCCTGAAAGGAGACGCCAAGAAGCTAAACGACTCCAAGAAGAAAAAAAATAACACAGTAAAGAGTATGTTATAACGAAACCATTTTGCTGACGTCAGCAAAATG